>JAHEJH010000276.1 GCA_024638905.1 Luminiphilus sp. | reverse complement strand
TCGCCCGTTATCCCAACCTTGAGGACGCGGTGTGGGTCCAGGAGGAGCCTAAAAATCAGGGCTCCTGGTATGCCATGCAGAGTCGTATGGCCACAGCGGTGCGCAAAGAAAAGGTCGATGTTTATTTGCGCTACGTCGGCAGGGAGCCCTCAGCCTCTGCGGCGGCAGGCTATTCCGCATTGCACCTGCGGGAGCAGGAAGAATTTATTGATGAAGCGCTGGGCCCGATGCCCTGGGGCTTTTAATACGAGGATGCTGGGATGACAGTTGAAATTAAGGCGCCCGCTTTTCCAGAGTCCGTTGCAGATGGGGTTGTTTCTGCATGGCACAAAGGGCCGGGAGACAGCGTCGCACGAGACGAACTGCTGGTAGAAATCGAAACCGACAAGGTTGTGATGGAGGTCGTCGCACCGGAGCCCGGTGTGATCGAGGCGATCATGGTCGCAGAGGGCGAAACCATCACTAGTGAGGCCGTGCTGGCCACGTTAACTGCCGGGGCTGTGAGCACACCAACACCGTCAGCTAAAACATCTGGATCGGCCGAAGACGCCCCAGACGCCGCGAGCGGCACGGCTGAATCGATCCCGATGGGCCCCGCAGTGAGAGCGTTGTTGGATGAGCATGGTCTCTCGCCGGAGGGTATCGCCGCGACGGGGAAGGGCGGCCGGCTATTGAAAGAGGACGTGCTGTCACACCTGAAGCAGACACCTGAGCGGCCTGCGCCTCAGCCGTCTGCGCCATCCTCCCCGGCCGCATCTCCACCGGCTGTTGATCTGAACGTAGATGGGCCTACCAGCGAGCGAATCGAGAAGCGGGTCCCGATGACCCGCATGCGCGCGCGCATTGCGGAGCGACTGTTGGGTGCCAGTCAGCAAACCGCCATGCTGACGACATTCAACGAGGTCAACATGGCGCCATTGATGAAGCTGCGTCGTCAGTATCGTGATGAGTTTGAGTCCGTGCACAACGGCACGCGACTCGGCTTCATGGGTTTCTTTGTCAAGGCGGCCTGCGAGGCGTTGAAACGCTTCCCCGAGGTCAACGCCTCAATCGATGGAAACGACGTGGTCTACCACGGCTACCAGGATATCGGCGTGGCGGTCTCGGTTGACGAGGGGCTGGTGGTGCCGGTGCTGCGCGATGCCGATTTTATGAGTATTGCCGATGTCGAGGCCGCTATTGCCAGCTTTGGTAGTAAAGCCCGGGACAAAAAACTGACCATCGAGGAGATGACCGGTGGTACCTTCACGGTATCCAACGGGGGGGTCTTCGGCTCACTACTGTCCACACCCATCCTCAATCCACCGCAAACCGGCATTCTCGGCATGCACACGATTCAGGAGCGGCCTATCGCGATGGATGGAGAAGTGGTCATACAGCCGATGATGTATCTCGCGCTCTCCTATGACCATCGTTTGGTCGATGGCAAAACAGCCGTTCAATTTTTGGTCACGATTAAGGGCCTGATAGAAGATCCCGCGCGGATTCTTCTGCAAATTTGATAAAGGGGGTATACCTTGTCCAACCCATTCGATGTGATCGTTATTGGCTCGGGTCCTGCCGGGTATGTGTGTGCGATCCGCTGCGCACAGCTTGGACTGACAACCGCAGTAATTGAGCAAAATGTGAACGAGCAGGCTCAGCCGTTACTGGGTGGTACCTGTCTGAACGTGGGTTGCATCCCCTCAAAAGCATTGCTGGACAGCTCCCATCGCTACGCAGAGGCTGCGGGGCATCTCTCTGATCACGGCATCGGTGTGGATGGCGTCTCGCTCGATGTTGCCGGCATGATGGCGCGCAAAGACAAGATTGTGTCCCAGTTGACTGGTGGTGTTTCCGGTCTACTCAAGGCCAACGGCGTGTCGGTCATCACCGGTTCTGCGGTGCTCCTGGCGGGGCGGCAAGTCGAGGTCACAGATGCTTCGGGTGAGAAGAGCACTCATGCCGCTGACAATATCGTGCTGGCCGCGGGGTCAGAGCCCGCTGCGATTCCGCCCGCGCCGGTAGACGGCGATCGGGTAGTCGATTCAACCGGAGCCTTGTGTTTCGAGGCAGTGCCTGAACGCTTAGGTGTGATCGGCGCGGGGGTGATCGGACTCGAGCTGGGGAGCGTCTGGGCGCGCCTGGGCGCCAACGTGATCATGCTGGAGGCGATGGATCAATTCCTGCCCAACATGGACGAACAGATCGCTACTGAATCCGCGAAGATCTTTGCCAAGCAGGGTCTGGATATCCGGCTCGGTGCCAGGGTTACTGATGTTGCAGTTAGCAGTGACGCTGTGTCGGTGACCTACACGCAAAACGATAGCAGCGAGACGGTAGAATTCGACCGGCTCATTGTTGCCGTGGGCCGAACGCCGCGTACAGAAAAACTATTCGCAGCTGATTCTGGCGTGACGGTCGACGAGCGCGGCTTTGTGTTCGTTAATGACTACTGCGCGACTGAGGCGCCCGGTGTATGGGCGGTTGGGGACATCGTGCGAGGGCCTATGTTGGCGCACAAGGGCTCTGAAGAAGGTGTGATGGTGGCTGAGCGCATTCATGGCAAGGCCGCGCAACTCAATTACGACGTGGTCCCCTCTATTATCTACACCCATCCGGAGGTCGCTGCGGTCGGCAAGACTGAGCAAGATCTCAAAGCTGAGGGTGTTGACTACAAGGTAGGATCATTCCCCTTTGCGGCGATCGGTCGGGCAATGGCCTCGGGCGAGACAGACGGGATGGTCAAGATTCTGTCTGATGCAGACTCGGACCAGATTTTGGGCGCTCACGTTGTGGGGCCTTCTGCGGCAGATCTTGTCCAGCAGATTGTCATCGCTATTGAGATGGCAGCCAGCACGGAGGATCTCCAACTCATGGTCTTTGGCCATCCCACGATGTCTGAAGCGGTTCATGAGGCGGCTTTGGCGGTGGATGGCAGAGCCATTCATATGGTGAATCGCGCCAAGCGTTAAGAAAGCAGTGATGTGGCTCCAGTTGCCCGATGCTGGAGCTGTGCGAGGTTAATCGGGCGTTACCCCGGGGGAAATTATGAATTTGCATGAGTACCAGGGCAAAGCCCTGTTCGCGGACTACGGCTTGCCGGTGTCGACTGGCCA
>JAHEJH010000272.1 GCA_024638905.1 Luminiphilus sp. | reverse complement strand
ATTAAAACGGCTTCTCACAGGTTTACAGTAAGCTTTTATGCCCTCATACGGGCCTTATCCGTGAAGAAGGAACTGAAAGTGACAAAAGCAGAAACACGAAAGATCTACCGTCTCCTCCTGGCGTGCGTCTTCATACCGGCATCCCTGCATGCGCAAGAGTCTGAGGACGTGACGTCTTCGGCTGACGACATTGCGAGGGAGCTGTCGAACCCGAACTCCTCGCTGGGTTCTCTTTCGTTCAACCTCGACACTATTTCCTATTCGGGCGACCTCCCGGGTGCGAGCGATCAGACGGCTTTAAAACTCAGTTTTCAACCTGCACTTCCGTATGCATTGGGAAACGGCATGAACCTTTTTGTGCGCCCGCAAATTCCTGTGGTATTTGATCAACCCGTTCCCGTTGTCGGTGACCAGGCCGTGTTTGTGAACAGTCAGAATTTCGACAGCAAGGGGACCGAGCTCGGTGACATCAGTTTCGATGCTGCGATTGGTAAATCAATGGCCAACGGCGTTGTCCTCATCGGCGGTGTCGTGGGTACGTTGCCAACGGCCACGGACGACGCGTTAGGCCTCGATCAGTACCTGCTTGGCCCTGAGATTGCGATTTCCAGGGTGTTTGACTGGGGTGTTGCCGGCATTCTGGTGACCCATCAATGGGATATTGCGGGGGAAGACAGCTTCGATACGAGCATTACCGGCGGACAGTACTTCTTCACTTATAACCTGAAGGACGGATGGCAGATTTCCATGTCGCCTACCTACTCCTATAACCACAATGCAGCCAGTGGTGACAAGCTTACGTTGCCGGTCGGTATCGGACTTTCAAGGACGATGGTGCTCGGCGGGAAGCCCTGGAAGTTCGCCGCGCAATACTGGCAATATGTTGAGGCGCCCGACTCGTTCGGGCCGGATTGGCAGATCCGATTCACGGTGACGCCTGTAGTGCCCCTGCCCTGGTGATGGGCTGGATGCGATCGCACAATACCCGTGTGGACATGTACTCGTTACAGGACGGTGACCCGCGCAAAGTACACAACGAAATGGTGAAGGCACAGAACTTAAGCTCTTTCAGGTGGGCGCTCCGGCTTGCGGACGAGAAGCTGGCTAATGGCTACCGGACGCCTGGCGAGGCTATCCTGAACGCTGGTGTCGTCTCCCCGTTCGCGGTGATACTTCGACAGAAACTTTGCCGGGTAGGTGCTTGGGCCCAAGGTTTTTCATGGAGTAGATTGTGAATATCAGTAAATTCTGCGCGTCCTGCCTGATCGTTGCCATCGCCCCTATCCCGGGTACTCTGCTTGCACAGCAGGAGACACCATCTTCGGCCCAGCACGGTGTGGTCGAGCTGCGCTATCAGCTTGAGCAGCAGCGCGAACTCATTCGCCAGCAGCAGCTGTCTTTGGAGCAGAGTGTGCAACAGCTGGATGCGCTCAGTCGTCGTCTCGCTGCGCTTGAGGAGACGTCAGCGGCGAGCGATGAAACCCTGATCGCCTCCACGCCAAGGCGGCAGCTAGATGATTATCAGCGAGACAGCGTCGGTGACCTGAACGCGGATTCTGTGCGCAGCGGAGCCTTCCCGGGCTCCATGCTAATCCCGGGAGAAGATGGGGTCTCGCTCCGGATCGGTGGATACCTGAAAGCCGTCGCGATCCACGACAGCGGAGCAGAAAACGCCGGGGCGGCTTTCCTCCCTGCCTATCTTGGCACTGCGGGCGATGACATTGATGGCGCCTTTGGCATCGACGCGAATCTGAGCCGTATCCAGTTCGATGCGCGCTCGAGCACGGGGATTGGCGATCTTCGCGGCTATCTGGAATTTGACCTGAATGAGCGTAACGACGGCTCACCCGCCTACAGAACGCGTCTTGCGTACGGTAGCTGGCGCAGTACCGCTGGTACGCTAACCGCCGGCCACACCTGGTCGACCCTTATGGACCTGAAGGTCCTGCCGGTCGGCCTGACTGAGCCCACCGTCAGCGGCGCCGTCTTCCAGCGGCAACCATTGCTTCGCTGGTCACAGGCCGTGAGCGATCGGTGGAGCCTTGACCTCGCACTCGAGGATCCCAGCGGAAGCGATGTGCTGACGGGGCAGTCGAGCTTCGTTGCCCGAACGTCCTTACCAGACGTGGTCGGCGCTATTGAGCACGCTGAGAGCGATGGTCGAGCACACCTGCGACTGGGCATTATTTACCGCAAGCTCACCATTGACACGGGGCTTGAGAGCGATGTGTCCGAGGATGCCTGGGGATTTTCCCTGAGTGGGCATCGCAATGTTCTGGAAAAGGATAAACTCATGTTCATGGCAAATTACGGCGAGGGACTCGGCCGTTACCTGGTTGGGTTGCAGTCTGGCAGCGGCGGAAGCATCGATCCGTTGGACAACGATTTGAAGTTGCGCACGGGATACGGGGGATTCGTCGGTTATCAGCATTTCTGGCGTGACAAGCTGCATTCTTCAGCGGTTTTCGGTCGCGCCAGCTCAGAGCGGCTCGACATAGAGCCACTCGATTCCTTCGAAGGGAGCAGCTTTTTTCTGTTGAACCTGATGTGGCAGGTTCTGCCGCAGCTGACCTTCGGCATGGAATATAACTACGGCGTGCGAGAGAACGCTGACGGCAGCGATCTTGACAGTCACCGGGTCATGTTTGGCGTGCAGATTTACTGACGCCCTGAGCCAGCGTCACCGGCGGCGCGTGTTTTTTGCCTATGGCCTGAGGGACGATGAACAAATCGTTTTCCCGCCCGGCGATACACTCACGCTCAATGCGCCGAGCGAAGATAGGTGCAGTGGATCGGCGATGTCGATCCGGTGATAATGCCTTGGGTAACAGTGTGAAAGTCGCGTTTTATCAAATATCGAGAGACTCCGGTAATTTTACTGGAGCGCTAATGAGCCGGATTGTTCCGGTGGGTGCGTGTGCCGTGTCTAAACTATGTTTTGCGTTCCAATCCTTTTCTCTCGATTGGCAGCCGGCCGATACATTCGAGAGCTCACGCTATGCGTCAATCAACCTGATGTGGACCATTCAACCCTACCTGACGCTCGGCGTCGAATATGCCTACGGCCAGAATGAGCGCGCCGACGGCACCGGTCTCTCGAA
>JAHEJH010000269.1 GCA_024638905.1 Luminiphilus sp. | reverse complement strand
GCACCTGAAAGGCCACTTCTGCATCGCTTCGCATGCGGTTCAGTATTGGCGACACCAGTCAAAGCTTGGGAATGCTGTGTCAGGTCGACTTATCAATACCACGTCGGGTGCGGGCCTGCAGGGCTCGATTGGTCAGTCGAACTACGCGGCGGCGAAAGCGGGGATTGCGGCACTTACACTGAATCAAGCGGCGGAGTTGGGCCGCTATGGCATCACGGCCAACGCGATTTGTCCCGTAGCAAGAACCGGCATGACCACAGCGGTACCAGCAATGGCTGAACGCATGGCCGCACCTGATGACGGTTCATTTGATCACTTTGCACCCGAAAACGTCTCTTCTGTTGTGACCTGGTTGTGCTCAGAGCAGTCTGGCAACGTCACCGGTCAGATCATTGAAGCTGAAGGTGGTCGCATTGCGATTGCGGACGGCTGGCGAAGTACTGAAGGGGTTGATAAAGGCTCACGATGGACACCGGCTGATGTCGGCACAGCGCTGGAAGAAGCCATGGCAAGTGCCGTGCCTCCCCAGCAGGTCTGGGGCACATAGGACGCACTTGTGAAATTCGCCTTCACAGACGAGCAACAAATGCTCAGAGACACCAGCCGGGCGTTTCTCGCTGATAAATCGACGTCGGCAGCAGTCCGTGCGGCGTGTTCGTCTCCAGAACGCCATGATGCAGCTCTCTGGCAAAGCATCTGTGAGGATATGTACTGGCAAGGGATACTGATTCCAGAGCATGCCGACGGTCTTGGCTTGGGTTGGGTCGAGATGGCCGTAGTGCTTGAGACGGCGGGTGAGCGTTTATTGACGTCGCCGCTATTTGCTGTTGCACAGAGCGCGGCGGCACTGCTGGGATGCCCAGCATCGGAGATGCGCGACTTGCTGCTGGCATCCCTGGCCGCGGGGAACGTAATTTCTCTCGCGATGGGAAATCAGTCGGGCGGTTGGGACTCGGTGGGCGTGACGGCAACTGAGACCTCTACTACGACCGTACTTTCTGGCGAAGCACGCTTCGTGCCCTTTGGATTTGCCGCGTCTAAACTGCTGGTTGTTGCCAGAGATACTAGCAATACACAGACCCTATGGGTGGTCGATCCCCAGCAGGGCGGGGTCTCTGTTGAATCGACGCCCACCATGGATCAGACGCGACCGATGGCGACTGTGCGATTTGAACGGGCGGCGGTGACCTCCGATCAATTGCTCGCTTCTTATGCGGAGGAGCTTGTGTCGGATACCTTGGCCTTGAGCCGAATTTTGACGGTTGCGGATCAAGTCGGTGTGGCACAGGCAAGTCTCGATATCAGTGTTGAATACACCAAGGAGCGTTCGCAATTCGATCGCTCGATCGCGTCGTTCCAGGCCATAAAACACAAGGCGGCCGACATGATGCTTAAGGTCGAGTCCGCACGCTCGCTGCTGTACTACGCAGCCTGCACAGTCGATGCGTGGTTGGCAGGCGAGGTTGACCGTGACGCACTGCATGAGGCGGCCTTTATGGCCAGTGCCTGTGCTAGTGACGCGGCGTTCTTCAGCGCTGGGTGCGGTATTCAAATGCACGGTGGGGTGGGCATTACCGAAGAGTACGATATTCAGCTCTATTTTAAGCGAGCGCGAGCTACTGAAAGCTACTTGGGTAGACCGTCTGAGATGCGCGAGGCCATTGCCTGTCAGCTGCTTGATGGAGACCCGGCATGAAGTTGGCCTTTACCGCCGCTGATGAGCAATTCCGCGAGGAGGTCGCAGACTGGCTGAACGATAACTTGCGAGATGAATTTACGGATATTCGCTATCGCGGGGGTCCCGGTGATGAACACCGCTTTGTCGACGAGCGAAAGGCCTGGGAGCGCCGGCTGGCGGATGGTCGTTGGACTTGTATTGGCTGGCCCGAGGCGTGGGGCGGACGCGCAGCATCGATTGAGCAGCAGGTGATCTTTCATGAGGAGTACGCGCGCGCAGGTGGTCCCGGTCGAATGGGGCATATTGGCGACACCTTGACCGGGCCGACACTCCTTGCCTTTGGTAGCGAAGAACAAAAGGCCAAATACCTGCCACCGATTCGAGATGGCATGGCTTTCTGGAGTCAGGGGTATTCGGAGCCGGGCGCGGGGTCAGACCTTGCGGCAATCCGGACGAAGGCGGTCCAAGACGAGATCTCGGGGCAATGGAAGATTACGGGGCAAAAGGTGTGGACCTCGCTTGCACACGAGTCCGACTTCGTTTTTGTACTTGCGCGAGTGGATCGCGACAGTTCCCGTCACCACGGCTTGGGCTTTTTCCTAGTGGCGCTCGATCAGCCGGGCGTGACCATTCGACCGATTACCCAGCTCACGGGTACCGCCGAATTCAACGAGGTGTATTTCGACGACGCAGTCTGTGATGCCGAGGATATCGTCGGTGCGCCCGGTGATGGCTGGAAAGTGGCTATGGGACTGCTGGGCTTTGAGCGAGGCGTCTCCACGCTGGGGCAGCAAATGCTGTTTCAGACTGAGCTCGATGAAATTATCCGCATTGCGAAGGCAAACGGTGCCTCGCGGGACCCCGATATCCGGCAGCGCATCGCTGAAGCGCATATTGGTCTGAAAACTATGCGCTATAACAGCATGCGCATGTTGTCAGGGGGGGAGGATGGCAGTCTCAGTCGCGAGGCAATGATTTATAAGCTGTATTGGTCCAGCTGGCACCGTAACCTCGGTAAGCTGGCGATGGACGTGTTGGGGCCTGACGCTGAATTGATAGAAAGTGGCCCGTATGAGCTCAACAAGCTTCAGTCGCTCTTCCTGTTTACCCGTGCGGATACCATCTATGGTGGGACCAATCAGATCCAGCGTAACCTCATTGCAGAGCGTGCACTCGGTATGCCTAAAGAGCCCCGTGGACAAGGTAAGTAATTCGAGGATGACAATAAGATGAGCAGAGAGATTCCAGATTACGTTGAAGGTCACAACCTGTTGGCGGGTAAGTCAGTGCTGATCACTGCCGCTGCTGGCGCCGGGATCGGTTTCTCTGCCGCTAAGCGCGCGGTCGAGGAGGGTGCAAGGGCCGTTGTGATCAGTGACGTCCACGAGGGACGCTTGAGTCAAGCCAAAGACACGTTAGCTGAGCT
>JAHEJH010000095.1 GCA_024638905.1 Luminiphilus sp. | reverse complement strand
CCTTAGCACCGGTGGGGTGCTCGACAACCCTGCACTGAACCATCGCGTGAAGTGGGTAGAGGGTTTGTACGAAACAGAAAGTGCGGATCTGTTGCGCCAGTTTTTTCAGCAGCGCCGGGGCGATCAAGAACAGGGCACCTGAGGCGCCATCAGACGCGCGGACATAACCAAAGGCCCGCGATCAACATGGCACCGTTATAAGACGGGGAGCTCGGCGCGCCGGAGGTTATCGGGTAGCAGCGCATCGACCTGAATCGGCGGCAAGATGCGGCGCTCAGGAAGATTCTGAAACGACAGCAGCCCCTCGTAGTGGCGGATGTTGTCGACATAGGTCGCCGCTTGTTCCCCCTCCGCAAAACCGAATTTGGTCATGGGAAAATAGTTCGGATTTTGCAGCTTTGGTAGCTGCGCCCGCACATCGGGCCACAAGTGGGGGTCGCCGCCCTCCTGCTGGGTCATGATGCGAGCATCCTCCAAATGACCCATGCCAATGTTATAGGCCGCCAGCGCCATGAAGGTGCGGTCGGGCTCTTCGATATCTGATGGCAGCCTTCTCAACAAGTCTTTGAAAAACCGCGCGCCGCCCCTCAGGCTCTGGCCCGGGTCCGTGCGATCCTCCACCCCTAGTTCGTTTGCGGTCACGCGCGTGAGCATCATCATGCCCCGCACCCCTGTGTGCGAGCGAGCAGCGGGGTCCCAGTGTGACTCTTGGTACGCCATAGCGGCCAAGAGCCGCCAGTTCATCTGGTACTCCTCCGCGACAGTCTCAAGCAGCGGCTGCCACTCGGGGAGATCTTCACGCATTTTGCGCTGGAAGGTGAGTGAGCCAACACGGGAAGCGTGCTCCCAACGACCAAAATGTTCCCGCTCCAGCTGCGCGATTTGTCCCTGCTCGGTGGCGCGGGCAATGAATTCATTCACCAGTTCTAGCGAGGTCTCACTGCGTTCGCCTCGGGGCAGATACCAGACAATGGGCGTGCTGTCGCCGATTTCCATCGCGGCGACCACGCGGGGGAACAGCTGCTGCTGGATACTGAATTCAATCGAATCGACGATCGCCAGATCCGCTTTCTCGTCTGTCACCAGCTGCATCAATTCGAGCGAATCGGCGGCGTGAATCTCACGCCAGGTCAGTTCGGGAAGGTCTTTTTGCAGCGCAGAAAGCGTCTCAAAATGCACGCTGCCGGCGATCACCACGATGTCGCGCCCCACTAACGCCTTGAGCGAGCGAGGTCTGAGTGCCCCTGACTTGTAGACGACAAGGGGTTGCTGATGAAGGTAGGGGTGGGATGCGACAAACCGCGCGTCGCGTCCGGCACTTTGGCTGAGGCCCGCCGCTGCCAGATGTGCCTCGCCGCTGGCCAGCATGTCGAACAATTCCGGCAGGCTAAAGGCCACCTTGATACGCATTGGCATGTCGTACTCGCGAGCGAATGCTCTGACGAGCCCATATTCGAACCCCGATGCGCGATCCCCCTGAAAGTAGTAAGTCGTCGGGGTATTGCGGGTCACCACCACTAACTCCTTGCCCTCAGCCAGCGGTGGCAGGGAGGATGAGTCGGTGCACGCCGATAACAGGCTCAATGAGCCGGCCCAGGCAAGACAAAACAGCAGTCGCGTCATGCCGTGATTGTAGGCGCTGGGTCGCGCCGGGAACAGCGCGCCTCGAAGTGCGTCGGTGACATCAATAAAGAGGTGAAAACATCTTGGTTCCGGCTCACAGGCATACCTGCGCACCAAGCTCCACGGTATACTCTGCGTGCTGTCTCGCTCAGGAACCCCAGATGCTTGTCCTGCCCGGATCTTCCGCGCTGTCCGCCGCCCGTTTTCAACTCTTGGCGGCCGACATTTCTGCACTAGGTCTGGCCCTTTCGCTACGCGAGGTGGTGCATGCCTATGCGGTAGACATCGCACCAGGTGAGACCATTGATGGCGACCGTTTGGCGGCGCTGCTTCATCCGGGCACCGCGACCGCCGTTGACCCCTCCGCACAGGAGCGGCCGGGGCAGCGCATTGTCGCGCCGCGATTTGGCACGATTTCTCCCTGGTCCAGTAAAGCCACTGATATAGCTCATAACTGCGGATTCTCCACCGTTGAGCGTATCGAGAGGGTGATGCTGTTCGGCATTGACGGCCTCACGGAAGATGACGATACCCACGCGCTGGATGCCTTGATACATGATCGGATGGTCGAGACTGTCGTCGGGTCATTAGAAGATTTACAACCCCTGTTCGAGCGGACCGCGCCCCGATCCTATAACGAAGTCGACCTGTTGGCCGGAGGCGCTGCGGCCTTGGCGCGGGCTAACACTGAATTGGGTTTGGCGTTGACTGAAGATGAGATCAGCTACCTCGTCGACGCATTCTCGACGTTGGGGCGTAATCCCCGGGACATCGAATTGATGATGTTCGCGCAGGCGAACTCCGAGCACTGCCGTCACAAAATTTTTAACGCCAGCTGGGAAATCGACGGGACTCAGCAGGATCATTCCCTGTTCGCCATGATCCGACACACCCATGAAGTCGGTGGCGACAACGTATTGTCAGCCTATTCCGATAACGCCGCCGTCGTGGCAGGCCATCGGGCAGGCCGGTTCTATCCAGACGTCGGTGATCAAGTCTGGCGATTTCACGACGAGTCGATTCATCTATTGATGAAAGTGGAGACGCACAATCACCCGACGGCGATCTCGCCCTTCGCAGGTGCGGGCACCGGCTCCGGGGGTGAGATTCGTGACGAGGGCGCGGTGGGGCGTGGCTCGCGACCCAAGGTCGGGCTGGTCGGTTTCTCGGTGTCCCATTTGGAGCTGCCAGACAAGCCTCGCCCTTGGGAGTTAGGTTATGGTCGCCCCGGCAGAATTGTCTCGCCATTAAATATCATGACAGAGGGGCCGATCGGCGCGGCGGCCTTCAACAATGAGTTCGGCAGGCCCAATCTCGCAGGCTACTTCCGAACATTTGAAACACAGACTGCCGACGGGGTCAGGGGCTATCACAAGCCCATCATGATCGCCGGCGGGTTCGGCAACGTGCGCACCGAACACGTCGACAAGGGTGACTATTCGGCCGGCGCCAAATTGGTGGTGTTGGGTGGCCCTGCGATGCTGATTGGTCTGGGCGGTGGTGCAGCGTCATCGATGGCGAGCGGGGACAGTGCCGAGGATCTAGACTTTGCCTCGGTGCAGCGACAAAACCCTGAAATACAGCGCCGCTGTCAGGAGGTCATTGACCGTTGCTGGAGTCTGGGCGCCGACAATCCCATCGCATTTATTCACGACGTGGGTGCGGGGGGATTGAGCAACGCGCTGCCCGAGCTGGTGAAGGACGGGGGCCGGGGAGGACGCTTCGAGCTTCGCGATGTGCCGAACGATGAACCGGGCATGTCGCCTCTGGAGATTTGGTGCAACGAATCACAGGAGCGCTATGTGCTGGCGGTAGAACCCGATCAGCTGGCGCGATTTGAATCGATCTGTGAGCGGGAGCGCTGCCCCTATGCGGTCGTCGGTGAGGCGACAGAAGCTCATCATCTCGCGGTGACGGATCGACAGTTCAACAATGACCCGGTTGATCTGCCCATGTCAGTGCTGTTTGGCAAGCCGCCCAAGATGCACCGTCAAGCCTTACGTAGGCCGCCGGTCAGTGATGGCTTTGATGCCAGCGCGGTCTCCCTGCCGGAATCGCTGGAGCGGGTGCTGACCTTCCCTGCGGTGGCGTCGAAGAGCTTCCTCATTACCATTGGCGATCGCAGCGTCACGGGTATGGTGTCCCGGGATCAGATGGTGGGCCCCTGGCAGGTGCCGGTGGCGGACTGTGCCGTCACCACGGTATCGCTCGACACGCATCTGGGCGAGGCCATGGCAATGGGTGAGCGCACGCCGCTGGCGCTACTGGACGGACCTGCGTCGGGGCGTATGGCGGTGGCTGAGGCGATCACCAACATTATGGCCGCGCCGATTGAATCATTGAGAGACATCAAGCTCTCTGCAAACTGGATGTGTGCGGCAGGTTTTGAGGGGAATGACGCGATCCTCTATGACACGGTCGCCGCCGTGGGCCGCGATTTTTGCCCCGCGCTTGGCATCACGATCCCCGTCGGCAAGGACTCCATGTCCATGCGCACCGTGTGGCAGGAAGAGGGCGAAGACCGCGCTGTGACCGCGCCCGTCTCGCTGATTGTGTCGGCATTTGCCCCCTGTGATGACGTTCGCAGGGTACTGACACCGGTCTTGTCTTCCCGCGAGGATACGGCGCTGTTGCTGGTAGATCTGGGTCGTGGGCAGGACCGGATCGGTGGCTCGGTGCTCGCGCAGGTTTGGCAACAAATGGGCAGCACCGCCCCCGACGTCGCCCCTGAGGATGTTCACGCGTTCTTTGAGCTGATGAAAAAGGCCAAGGACAATGACTGGGTGCTTGCCTACCACGACCGCTCTGACGGTGGCTTGCTGGTCACACTGTTGGAAATGGCCTTTGCGGGGCGCTGTGGGTTGCAGGTTGATCTCGATGTCTCGCCCGATCAGGCCAATGCGAGGCTCTTTTCTGAAGAGGCGGGCGCTGTTCTGCAGGTGGCGGCCGAACATGTCTCCGATGTGCTGGCTTGTGCCGAAGCGGTCGGCCTTGGCGACGCGGTGACCCGAATTGCGACGCCGCGGGCTGATGAGCGTATTGTGGTGAATACCCCGCAGTTCGAGCTGATCGACAGCCGGCGCGAAGCCTTGCAGTCGCTCTGGGCGGAGACCAGCCATGCCATCGCCCGTGTCCGCGACAACGCCGATTGCGCGGATCAGGAATTTGCGGCCATTCAGGCGCAGGATCCCGGTCTCTCCGTCCAACTCAGCTACGACTGTAACGCCGACATTGCCGCGCCCTTCATTGCTACCGGGCAGCGCCCCCGTATAGCGATCCTTCGGGAGCAGGGCGTCAACGGTCAGATGGAGATGGCGGCGGCTTTTGACCGCGCCGGGTTTACGGCGGTCGATGTGCATATGAGCGATGTGATTGCCGGTCGGCAGGATCTGTCTGATTGTCATGGTCTGGCAGCCTGCGGCGGGTTCTCCTACGGCGATGTGCTGGGTGCCGGAGAGGGCTGGGCAAAAAGTATTTTGTTTAATGAGGCAGTCCGTTCCCAGTTCGAGCAGTTTTTTGCGCGCACCGACACCTTTGCGTTGGGGGTCTGTAACGGTTGCCAGATGCTGTCAGCGCTCCAGGAAATTATCCCCGGCACTGATCACTGGCCCCGCTTCGCGCGCAATTGCTCTGAGCAGTACGAGGCCCGCCTGTCGCTGGTTAAAGTGGAGGCCTCGCCGTCAGTGCTGCTGTCGGGGATGGAGGGCTCGCACCTGCCTATCGTGGTGGCCCACGGAGAAGGGCGCGCGCAGTTTGCCTCTCCCGACGAACAGGCCGCATTGGAAGGCGCGGGTTTGGTGGCCATGCGCTTTATCGATCACGATCTGCAGGTCGCCGGTAGTTATCCCTACAACCCCAATGGATCCCCTGATGGCATCACGGGCCTCTGTAATGAAGACGGGCGGATTACCATCATGATGCCGCACCCAGAGCGCGTCTTCCGTGCCGCGCAACTCTCCTGGTGTCCCTCCGAATGGGAAACTGATTCCGGGTGGATGCGACTCTTCCGCAATGCGCGAGTCTGGCTTGGGTAACTGTTACATGGTGTTGACGCCACTGAGTCGTTACACTCCGCGCCTGTTCTATCATGCGGACGCTGCCGAGCCAGCGATCAATTAGATCCGATGACAAACCGCTATCCCCTGTGGAAAAACCTGCTCATCCTCATTGTGGTGCTTTGTGGCTTTTATTACGCCGCGCCCAATCTGTATGCCCCTGATCCGGCATTGCAAATTGCCGGCGCGAGCAGTGCGCAACAGATCGACGAGCGTGTGCTTGCGAGGGCGAAGGCAGCGCTGACCGAGGCGGGAATTGGCTCTTTCGGTGAAGAGCTGCAGAATCAGGGTAAATCTGCGCTATTGCGTCTCAATGATCGCGAGCAACAGCTGCGAGCGCAGGCCATTTTGGCGCGAGAGCTGGGCGACGGCTTTATCGTCGCGCTGAACCTCGCGCCTACAACGCCTGACTGGCTAGTGGATGGCGGCGCCTCGCCCATGAAGCTCGGACTGGATTTGAGCGGTGGCGTGCACTTCAAGCTTGAAGTCGATGTTGCGGCAGCGACCGAGCGCAAACTGAATCAATATGAAACGGGCATCCAGAAGCGACTGCGCGAGGAACGTATTCGCGGTCGAATCAGTCTGGATGGTCAGAAAGTCGCCATGCAATTCCGCACCGAGGCCGATCGTGAAGCGGCGCGCCGTGAGGTGGTGGATCTTTTCCCCGAGCTCTTTCTGGATCGTGTGGACGAAGGCGAAACCTGGTCGCTGTATGCGGCGGTGACGGAGCAAACGATCAAGGAGGTGGTTGACTACGCCGTGGCGCAGAACCTGACTACCATCCGCAACCGCGTGAATGAGTTGGGGGTGTCCGAACCCTTGGTGCAGCGCCAGGGTAGCAATCGTATTGTTGTGGAGTTGCCCGGTATTCAGGACACCGCCGAGGCGAAGCGTATTTTGGGGAAGGTCGCGAATCTGGAATTCCGGTTGGTCGCCGAAGCGAACGCACCAATCTCAGAGCGTCAGCGATTTGAGTATCGAAGCGCTGATCGCGGCGGCATGACGGAGTGGCTCGAGCGTGACGTCATTATCACCGGTGAGAGCGTATCTAATGCGCAGGCCGGATTCGACCAAAACGGTCAGCCTAATGTGTCGATCAGCCTGGATGGTGAGGGCGGCATGCTGATGTCGCGGGCGACGCGCGCCAACATCAAGCGCCGTATGGGCGTCTTGTTCATTGAGAGAAAATATCGGACCCGCTATGAGCAGGATGAGTCAGGGGAAGAGGTGGCAGTGCGCATTCCCTATGACGAAAAGAAGCTGCTCACGGCGCCGGTCATTCAGTCCGCGCTGGGTGCACAGTTCCAGATTACAGGCCTCGATAACCCTGCCGAGTCTTCTGAACTGGCGCTCATGTTGCGCGCGGGTGCGTTGGCAGCACCCATCACCTTTGTGGAAGAGCGCACGGTAGGCCCCTCATTGGGTGCTGAGAATATTCGCCTCGGCATGAAGTCGGTGCAGGTTGGCTTGGCGCTGGTCGTTGTGTTCATGATTCTGTACTACCGCGTATTCGGCATCGCCGCGGTGATCGCGCTGTCGGGCAACCTGATCTTGTTGGTCGGCATCATGTCCCTGCTGGGCGCCACGCTCACCTTGCCGGGCATTGCCGGCATTGTGCTGACCGTCGGTATGGCGGTGGACGCCAATGTGTTGATCTTCGCGCGGATTCGCGAGGAGATTCGCAGCGGATCGCCGCCGCAAACGGCGATCACACAGGGTTTTGAGCGCGCGATCGTGACGATTCTTGATGCGAATATCACAACCTTGATTGTGGCCATTATTCTCTATGCCATCGGTACCGGACCGATTAAAGGCTTCGCCGTCACTCTGTCGGTCGGCATCATCACATCCATGTTCTCCTCGATCATGGGTACCCGCGCACTGGTCAACCTTATCTACGGCGGTCGCCGGGTGAAGTCACTGGCGATCGGCGGCATCGGGAACAAACGGTCCAGCACGGAAGGAGCGCCGGCATGAAAGCGATACCCTTCATGAAATGGCGCTGGGTGGCCGTGGCACTCTCCGCGGCCGCATTGTTGGCGGCAATTGGTTCGCTCTCCGTAAAGCAATTGAACTGGGGCTTAGATTTCACGGGCGGCACCCTCGTCGAGGTCGCCTACAGCGATAGCGCTGATCTGGGTGCGATTCGCACAGAGCTGGATCGGGAAGGTTACGAGGGTGCCGTGGTGGTCAGTTTTGGTACCGATAAGGATGTGCTGGTGCGCTTGCCCGACGGTTACTCGGATGAGCAGGGCGCGTTGATGGTCGACAAGCTTCGGGCGGCGACCGAGATGAGCATCGAGCTGCGCCGGATCGAATTTGTCGGACCCCAGGTGGGCGAGGAGCTGAGAGACGACGGCGGTATCGCCATGCTCACTGCACTGGGTTTGGTGATGCTTTATGTCGCCTTCCGATTCCAGATCAAGTTTGCGCTCGGCGCGGTGATCGCATTGGCCCACGACGTGATTTTTACCCTAGGCTTCTTCTCGCTCACGGGCTTGGAATTTGACCTGACTGTGCTGGCGGCGCTTTTGGCGGTGGTGGGTTATTCGCTGAATGACACGATTGTGGTGTCCGACCGCATTCGGGAGAATCTGCGGAAAATACGACGCGCTAGCCCCGGAGAGGTGATTGATATCTCGCTGACCGAAACTTTGGGCCGCACGCTGGTCACTTCTTTAACCACGTTGCTGGTGCTGGCCGCGCTCGCCTTGTTTGGCGGGGAAATGATTTTTGGTTTTGCCGTAGCGCTGTTGGTGGGTGTCGCGGTGGGAACCTATTCTTCCATGTACGTGGCAGCCACCACCCTGTTGCAATTGGGTGTGAGTAAAGAGGATGTGATGGTGCCCGAGCGTGAGGGTGCCGATCAGGAAGGCTTAATGCCCTGAGGCTGCGGCTGGCGATAAATCTCTAGGCAGCGGACCACTTGACCAACGGCAGCAGCTGACGCATCAGCTTGCTGTTGCCACAGACCACATTGCCACTGTCATACCAGCCCTCACCACCCGACAGGTCAGTGATCAGTCCGCCCGCTTCTCGAACCAATAACGCGCCGGCGGCGATGTCCCACTCGTTCAGGCCCATCTCCCAAAACCCGTCCAGGCGACCGGCCGCGACATAGGCCAGATCCAGCGAGGCAGCACCGGCCCGGCGAACCCCCATTGAGCGACCGGTAACCGCAGCGAGGGACTGGGTATACCAGTCGAGGTGTTCGTCGCAGTGACCTAAAAAGGGCACCCCGGTGCCGATCAGCGAATCGGTGAGTTCGTGGCGGTCGCCAACACGGATACGATGACCGTTAACCTGCGCGCCACGGCCGCGCGAGGCGATAAATTCTTCCCGTCTCACGGGGTCATAGACCACGGCGTGTTCGACTTTGCCGCGATGCAAACAAGCAATGCTGATCGCGTAGTGGGGGATGCCCCTCAGAAAGTTGCTGGTGCCGTCCAGCGGGTCGATGACCCATGTGTAGTCAGAGTCTTCATTGCCCGACAGGCCACTCTCTTCGCACAGAAAGCGGTGCTCGGGGTAAGTTTTACCTAGCTGATAGAGAATTTCCTTCTCCGATGCGATGTCGACCTCCGTCACAAAGTCAGCGGCCGCCTTCGCCTGATAGCCGATCCGGTCCATGTCGTCGGAGGCGCGCACGATCAAGTCTCCCGCTTTGCGGGCAGCTCGCAGCGCCATGGATGCCGTCGGTTCCATCGTGTGTCCAGTGTGTTGGGGCGGCGCATGATAACAGGGGCGATCGGGTGCGCATACGGCTTTGGTACACTCGCGGCGCTCGTTTAGCCGTCCCTCCGAAGAGCCAGCACATTATGAATCCTGACAACATCGACATTGTTCTGGTCCACACCACGCATAGCGGCAATATCGGAGGTGTCGCGCGTGCCATGAAAAATATGGGGCTCACTCGACTGACGCTGGTGGCACCGGTCGAATACCCTGCACCTGAGGCGACGTGGCGCGCAGCATCCGCAGTCGATGTGCTGGAAAATGCGCGCGTGGTAGACACCCTCGACGAGGCGATCGCTGACTGCCAATTTGTTGTCGGCACCAGTGCGCGGGAGCGCCGCATTCCCTGGCCGGTACAGGATGCCGGCCGCTGCGCGGAACGGATTGCCCAGCACTCCGACGCTGAGCGGGTGGCGATCCTCTTCGGCCGTGAAGATCGCGGGTTACTGAATGAAGAGTTGCAGCGCTGCAACCTCCACTGCCACATCCCGACCCATGAGGGGTACGCGAGCCTGAATCTGGCGATGGCAGTGCAGATCGTGGCCTACGAGTGCCGCATGATGCAGCTAGACGGGCAGACGGCGCTCCCTGAGGACGCTGAGTGGGATACCCCTTTTGCCACGGCAGAGGACATGGCGCGTTTCTTTACCCATCTGGAAGAGACGCTGATCGATATCGAATTCCTCAACCCGGAGGCACCCCGCCAGCTCATGCGGCGACTAAAGCGGCTCTATAACCGGGTTAGATTGGACGAGATGGAACTCAATATCCTGCGCGGCATTCTCACCGAGACCCAGAAAGCAGCGGCTCGAAAAGCCGACTAAAACCACCTTGGCTTATTCTTGACTAAAATAGTCGGGAATAGGACAATCTGCGCCATGAAACTGACGACCCGTGGGCGATACGCCGTCACTGCCATGCTCGACTTGGCCATTAATGGTGGCAGTCGACCAGTCTCATTGGCGGACATTTCTGGGAGGCAGGAGATCTCCTTGTCCTATCTGGAGCAATTGTTCGCTAAATTGCGCCGCGAGCAGCTGGTGACCAGTGCCAGAGGGCCTGGCGGTGGGTACCGCCTTGCACGCAGCGGTGCCGAGATTTTTGTCGCCGAGATTATTGACGCGGTCGATGAGTCGGTCGATGTGACCAACTGTCAGGGCAAGGGTAACTGCCATCAGGGTGAGACCTGCCTGACACATCATTTGTGGGAGGACCTGTCGGGTCAAATCCATGATTTTCTCAGCCAGATCAGTCTGGGAGACCTGATGGATGGACGCGGGCGCCGCCCAGGCCAGCAGATGGCGGACGGGGTATTGCAAACCCTGTCCATTCGGTAACAACAGTGCGGTCACCGCGGTGATCGCGCGAGTACAGCAAAGAGAGATGGATAGAATATGAATGCACCGGTGACAGTACAAACACCGATTTACCTCGACTACCTGTCGACAACACCGGTCGACCCGCGGGTGATCGAGGTCATGTCTGACTGCCTATCTACCGAGGGCGTGTTCGGCAATCCCGCGTCCCGCTCCCACGTGTTTGGCTGGAAAGCCGAGGAGGCGGTCGAGAACGCGCGCAATCAGGTTGCCGAACTCATCAATGCTGATCCGCGGGAGATTGTCTGGACGTCGGGCGCGACCGAGTCAGACAACCTAGCGATCAAAGGGGTGGCGCACTTCTATCATAAGAAGGGCAAGCACATTATTACCTCCAAGATTGAGCACAAAGCCGTGCTGGATACCTGCCGGCAGCTGGAGCGTGAAGGTTACGAAGTGACTTATCTGGAGCCTGATGAGCAGGGGCTAACAACGCCCGCTATGGTTCAGGCAGTACTTCGAGAGGACACGATTCTGGTCAGCGTGATGCACGCCAATAATGAGATTGGCGTGGTCAACGACGTTGCAGGGATTGGCGAGATTTGTCGCGCTGCGGGCGCACTGCTGCATGTTGATGCCGCGCAGGGCGCAGGCAAGGTGCCCCTGGACATGGAGACCATGAAGGTCGACCTGTTGTCGATGTCGGCACACAAGATGTATGGCCCGAAGGGTGTCGGTGCGCTCTATGTGCGCCGTAAGCCGCGCGTGCGACTCGAAGCGCAGATGCACGGCGGTGGTCATGAACGCGGCATGCGATCCGGCACGCTCGCCACCCATCAGCTGGTGGGCTTTGGCGAGGCGGCACGGATCGCCAAAGCCGAGATGGCAGACGAGGCAGAGCGTTTGTCGGCGCTGCGTCACCGGTTCTGGGACGCGATCAATGATATTCCTGAAGTCCACATTAACGGCGATCGCGATCAGCGGTTGCCGGGAGCGCTCAACGTCAGCTTTGCGTTTGTTGAGGGAGAGTCGCTCATCATGTCGCTGCGAGATCTGGCGATCTCAAGCGGCTCGGCTTGTACCTCGGCCAGCCTTGAGCCGTCCTACGTGTTGCGGGCTTTGGGGCTGAATGACGAGTTGGCGCACAGTTCATTGAGATTCAGCTTCGGGCGGTTCACGACCGAGGCGGAAGTCGACCACGCGGCGCAGTCTGTCCGTCATGCGGTAGAAAAACTGCGCGAGCTGTCTCCGCTATGGGACATGTATCAGGATGGCGTAGACCTCAACACGATTGAATGGGCGGCGCACTAGCGCCGTCATCAAGGCCTTTGGGAGAGAACCATGGCATATAGCGACAAAGTAATTGACCACTACGAGAACCCGCGCAACGTCGGCAAGTTCGACGAGGGCGACGACAACGTCGGTACCGGCATGGTCGGTGCGCCGGCGTGTGGCGATGTGATGCGCCTGCAGATTCAGGTGAACGACGACGGTGTCATCGAGGACGCCAAGTTCAAAACCTATGGCTGCGGCTCGGCCATCGCCTCGAGTTCACTCCTGACTGAGTGGGTGAAAGGTAAAAATCTGGATGAGGCTGCATCGATCAAAAACACAGAGATCGCGCAGGAGCTGTCACTACCGCCGGTGAAAATTCACTGTTCGGTACTGGCCGAGGATGCGATTAAAGCCGCTGTTCAGAACTACCGCGACAAGCAGGACGACTGAGATGTCGATCAGCCTGACCAGTGAAGCGGCGGAGCACGTGAGCCGCCAGCTTGCCAGCCGTGGTAAAGGCGAGGGCATTCGTATCGGGGTGAAAACCTCTGGCTGCTCGGGTCTCGCTTATGTCCTCGAGTTTGTCGATCAGGTAGAGCCGGAGGAGGCTTTCTTTGAATCCGACGGTGTCAAAGTGTTTGTCGACGCCAAGAGTCTTGTCTACCTCGATGGCACGATCGTGGATTTTGCGCGTGAAGGGCTGAACGAGGGCCTGGAGTTCCGCAACCCCAATGTTGCCGGAGAGTGCGGCTGCGGCGAAAGCTTCACGGTCTGAGCGTGAACGCCACCGCGGGCGCGACGGCGCGCGACTATTTTTCGTTGTTTCAGTTAGAGCCCGATTTTGTGCTGGACGAGACGGCGCTTGAGCGGGCGTATCATGCCCTGCTGACCCAGTTTCATCCCGACCGCTATGCGGGCAAACCTCAAGTTGAGCAGCGAGTGGCGGCGCAGTTTTGCGCTGACATTAACAGCGGCTACCGGATCCTCTCCGACGAAGTCTCCCGTGCAGAATACCTGCTGCAACAAGCGGGTGTTGATCTGGTCGCGGCGGAACGCGCGGGTGTTGAATCCACTTTTTTGATGACACAGATCAGTTTGCGAGAGCAACTGGAAGAGCTGGGCCCGTCAGACGCCGCCGGACGCCTGGACCTGACTGCAGATATTCAGGGTCATTACACAGCGAGTCGCGATCAGTTCGCCAAAACCCTCGCCGTTGATGCCTATCTGGATGCGGCGCGCCATTGGCAGGAAATGTGCTACCTCTCCAAACTGCTCAGCGAGCCGAAGTTGCGGGCGGGCTGACGGATGGTGTTGTTGCAGATTGCTGAGCCCGGAGCCGCACCTGAGGCCCATACGGAACGTCAGATCGGTGTCGGCATCGATTTGGGTACGACCAATAGTCTGATCGCTCACTTCAACGGAACCGATCTCAATGTGCTGGCGGATGAAGCAGGAGAGGCATCACTGCCTTCGGTGGTGTACTACAGCACGTCGCAAACTTTAGTGGGCTCAGATGCTGAGCAGCACGCTAGCGTTGAACCGGGTAACACGATTGCTTCAGCCAAGAGGATGTTAGGCCGCTCACGTGAAGAGTTTGAAGACGACCCCTATATACAGTTGGCCGCGGGCGAGAGTCTGGCGTTTGCGACTGATGCAGGTGCCAAGACGCCTGTTGAGGTCTCGGCAGCGATTCTAGGTGCGTTGAAAGACAGAGCCGGGCCGCAGTTGAGCGGGCCCATCGCCGGTGCCGTGATCACGGTGCCGGCCTACTTTGACGATGCGCAACGCCAGGCCACCCGCCAAGCGGCGGAGCTGGCTGGTATCAAAGTGCTGCGCTTACTGAATGAGCCTACTGCAGCGGCGGTGGCTTACGGTCTTGATGAGCAGGCTGAGGAATCATCTTTATTGGCCGTCTATGACCTGGGCGGTGGCACCTTTGATATCTCGCTGTTGCGCATGCGCGCCGGTTTGTTCGAGGTGCTTGCCACAGGGGGTGACAGTGCGCTGGGCGGCGATGATTTTGATCGCGCATTAGCGGCTCATTTACTCGCTGAGCTGTCGATTGGTGAGCCCACAGCGGTTCAGCGACGGGTCGCGCTGTCACTGGCCCGGAACGCCAAAGAGCGCTTGAGTGACATGGCGTCGGTGGACCTCGATGTGAGCGGGCTCGATGCGGGCGACCACGAGATCACGGTATCTCGATCGACCCTGGAAGTGCTACTCTCGCCCTATATCGAGCGCACCCTCGATGCCTGCCGCCAGACCCTCACAGACGCCAGCGTCGATGCGGTTGATCGCGTGGTGTTGGTAGGGGGGTCGACCCGCACGCCGGCCGTGCGTCAGGCGGTCGCAAACTGCTTTGGTCTGGAACCCCTCTGCAATCTTGATCCGGATCAAGTCGTGGCAATGGGCGCCGCTCGGCAGGCGGATATCCTGGTGGGTAACCGGCAGGGCGATGAAGCGCTGTTGCTCGACGTCATCCCGCTGTCACTCGGCCTCGAGACCTACGGCGGGCTGGTAGAGCGTATTGTCGATCGCAACAGCACGATCCCCGTTGCGCGGGCGCAGGAATTTACCACTGCCCGGGATGGCCAAACTGGGCTGGTCGTGCACGTGGTGCAGGGGGAGCGGGAACGCGTGGAGGACTGTCGTTCTCTGGCCCGTTTTGAGCTGACCGGTATTCCGCCAATGGTCGCGGGTGCTGCCCGCATTGAGGTCACGTTTCAGGTTGACGCGGATGGCATTCTTGCTGTCTCGGCGGTGGAGCAGCAAACCGGTTCCCGCAGCGAGATTGTGGTGAAGCCGGCCTTTGGTTTGGATGAAGCACAGATTACGAACATGCTCAAAGCAGGATACGAGCATGCCAGCGAAGACATGCTGGCGCGGAAGCTCGGTGAGGCCCGGGTCGAGGCTGAGGCCCTACTCGACGGACTGCAGGCCGCAATGGCAGCCGATGGTGACTTGCTGTCCGCAGACGAGACAGCTGCGCTGCAATCCGATATGCAGAACCTTGAGATCGTGATCGCGGCGAACCAGCCTGATGATATTCGTGAGGCAACCGAGATCCTGGGCAAGGCGAGCGAGATCTTTGCCGCGCGCCGCATGGATCGCAGTATTCAAAAAGCGCTTCAGGGGGTCGCGCTCTCGGAGCTTGAATCTGATGTCGCAGAGGAATCCACACCGTGACAGAAATCGTTGTACTCCCCCACCACGAGATCTGCCCCGAGGGGGCAGTGGTCGAGGCCGAGCACGGTGAAACCGTGTGCCAGGCGCTGTTGCGCAATGACATCGATATTGAGCACGCCTGTGAGATGTCCTGTGCCTGCACCACCTGCCACGTCATTGTCCGAGAGGGCTTTGAGTCACTAGCGGAGGCCGATGAGCTCGAGGAGGACTACCTCGACAAAGCTTGGGGTCTGGAGCCTGAATCCCGGCTGTCTTGTCAGGCGCAGGTGAGTGATACCAGTCTGGTGGTCGAAATCCCGCGCTACACCATTAACCATGCCTCGGAGAGACACTGAATACGGTGTAATCCGGGTGGCATTGTTGCCATGACACTGCGGGGTAAAACCCCTTATACTCCGCGCCCG
>JAHEJH010000253.1 GCA_024638905.1 Luminiphilus sp. | reverse complement strand
CCTGCAATCGATTGAGGCTGCGCGCGCCGATGGCGCCAAGGGACGCGGTCCGTTCCCGGGTGCCAGCGAAGGGGCGGTCGTCGGCCTCCACAACGACAACTGAGTTATGACAAAAGAGACGGGTAAATGGCTTGATGATGCGGGGCCTCGCACCCGCGCTATCAGGTCCGGCATTCGGCGGACGCCCGAGGGTGAGCACGCTGAGCCCATCTTTACTTCTTCCAGTTTCCTATTTGATTCGCCTGAGGATGCCGCGGCAAAGTTTACCGGTGAGGTCGATGGCAACGTCTATTCCCGCTATACCAATCCGACCGTCAGGACTTTTGAGGAGCGATTAGCCGCGCTTGAGCAGGGCGATGCGGCGGTCGCCACCGCGTCGGGGATGTCGGCCATCTTGGCGCTATGCCTAACTCATCTCAAGGCGGGCGATCATGTGCTGTGTTCACGCGATGTCTTCGGCGCCACGGTGGGTCTGTTCCAGAATACGTTGCAGAAATTTGGCGTTGAGGTGAGTTTTGTTCCGCTCTCTGATCCGGATCAGTGGCGCGGGGCGGCCAAGTCGAATACCCGGATGCTTTTCATCGAGACGCCGTCGAATCCGCTCAATGCTGTGGCAGATATTGCTGCGCTCGCCCAGATCAGTCAGGACATTGGCGCCATACTGGCCGTCGACAATTGTTTCTGCTCGCCGGCATTACAAACGCCCCTGCTGCTGGGTGCCGACATCGTGACCCACTCTGCGACCAAGTATCTGGACGGGCAAGGTAGAGTATTAGGTGGCGCTCTGGTGGGAGCAGAGGAATTGATCACACCGGTAGTGGCGTTCAACCGTTCCTGTGGCCCCACGATGAGCGCGTTTAATGCCTGGGTGATGCTGAAGGGGCTGGAAACGCTGGACCTCAGAATGCGTGCCCATTCTGACAACGCCCAGCGTCTGGCTGAATGGTTGGCTGAGCATTCTCTGGTAGAAGCGGTACATTACTGCGGGCTGCCCGGCCATCTCGGCCATGCCTTGGCGGTCCGTCAGCAGACAGGTTTTGGCGGGGTACTGGCATTTGAGGTAGCAGGTGGCCGCGAGGCGGCCTGGCAGTTCATCAATGGGACCGAGCTCATGTCGCTCACAGCCAACCTCGGAGACGCCAAGACCACCATCGTGCATCCATCGTCGACGACTCATGGGCGCCTGACCGCCGAGCAGCGCGGAGCCGCGGGCATCTCCGAAGGGTTGGTTCGGATTGCTGTGGGTCTGGAGGACCTCGAGGATCTGCAGTCAGACTGTCTGCGGGGCTTCGCTGCGCTGAGTCGCTAGGCTGCTAAGGCCACTTTCACCCGACTATACTCTGCGCCGCGATCACGCCATCCCCGCACGCTCAGCCACACCAGTGGGTGCGGTCAGGCGACTTCATCAATAATCGTTGCCGCAATACGCTCGCCGTCCTCGGCCAGCTTCTGGAAGGCCACAACCTGATCGAAGTTCATATAGCGATAGATCTCATCTGCCATAGAGTCGATCTTGCCCGCGTATTCCAGATACTCGGCAGGGGTCGGTAGCTTGCCGAGTAGTGCGCCGACCGCGGCGAGTTCAGCGGAGGTGAGATACACATTCGCTCCTTCGCCAAGCCGATTTGGGAAGTTGCGGGTAGACGTCGACAGCACCGTCGATTTCGGTGCGACTCTGGCCTGGTTGCCCATACACAGCGAGCAGCCCGGCATCTCGGTCCGCGCGCCCGCCCGCCCGAAGATCGCGTAGTAGCCTTCTTCCATGAGCTGATGTTCGTCCATCCGGGTAGGGGGGCAGATCCACATCCTCGTGCTGACGGGTGCGCCATGTGCCTCTAGTAGCTCCCCGGCGGCCCGGAAATGGCCAATGTTGGTCATGCAACTGCCGATAAATACCTCGTCAACCTGATCTCCCTGTACTTCTGAGAGAAGACGCGCATCGTCGGGGTCATTGGGCGCACACACAATCGGCTGATCGATTTCTGCCAAATCAATTTCAATGACTGCCGCGTACTCTGCGTCTGCATCCGCTTGAAGTAGCTCCGGATTCTCAAGCCAGGCTTCCATATTTCTTGCCCGACGCTCGAGCGTGCGAGCGTCGCCGTAGCCCTCGGCGATCATGGAGCGCAGTAATACAATATTGGAGCGCAGGTACTCCGCAATGGTGCCTTCCCCAAGCTTGATGGTGCATCCGGCCGCGGATCGCTCTGCTGAGGCATCCGACAGTTCAAACGCCTGTTCAACGGTCAGCGAATCTAAACCTTCGATCTCAAGAATCCGCCCTGAGAATATGTTTTTCTTACCTTTTTTCTCGACTGTCAGCAGTCCCTGCTGGATCGCATAGTAGGGAATCGCATGCACCAGATCCCGGAGGGTCACGCCCAGCTGCATCTCGCCCTTGAAGCGGACCAGCACTGATTCGGGCATGTCCAGTGGCATCACGCCTGTTGCGGCGGCAAAAGCCACCAGGCCGGAGCCCGCGGGAAATGAGATGCCCATGGGGAAGCGGGTGTGGGAGTCACCCCCGGTGCCAACGGTGTCCGGTAACAACATTCTGTTGAGCCAGCTATGGATAATCCCATCTCCAGGGCGGAGAGAGACGCCGCCACGGGTCATGATGAAATCGGGCAGCGTGTGCTGCGTGTCGATGTCGACCGGCTTTGGATAAGCAGCGGTATGACAAAAGGATTGCATTGTCAGGTCGGCCGAAAAGCCTAAACAGGCTAGATCCTGTAACTCATCGCGTGTCATCGGCCCCGTGGTGTCCTGTGAGCCCACAGTCGTCATGCGCGGTTCACAGTAGGTGCCGGGTCGAATGCCCTCTACGCCGCACGCGCGACCCACCATTTTCTGTGCCAGCGTGAAGCCTTTGTCGGAGTGCTCCGGGGGCTCTGGGGTGCGAAACAGATCGGTTTCACCTAGGCCCAGCGCCTCTCGCGCCTTCCCGGTGAGGCCACGCCCGATAATGAGATTGATGCGCCCGCCTGCGCGGACTTCATCCAGTAGCACGTCGGAGCGTAAGGCAAATTCCGACAGTACATCGCCACTCTCTGACAGGATTTTGCCGTCATAGGGACGGATCTCGATCACATCACCCATGCCGAGCGAATCAACGGGCGCCTCG
>JAHEJH010000251.1 GCA_024638905.1 Luminiphilus sp. | reverse complement strand
GCCCCGGCTTTAGAGGCAGTGAAAGCCTGATACTGCTGCCAGCCCACGGTTCCCAGCACGGCCACCACGACTGCTGCGACGATGCCTTTGCCATTCTCATCCCACCACCGTTTAAGTGCCGCGAGATCCGCCTCATCCTGCATATGTTCTGCCACGCGTGACTCCTTTTATCAGGCGCTTTGTGCCGCCGCGAGATAGTTGGCCAGAAACGACTCCAGCTCGGCATCCGCTATGGTCTGTTGCTCCGCTTCTGCCCGTAAGGGCTTCAGCGTGACCTGGTTATTTGCTACTTCGGCGTCACCATAAACCAGAGCCCAGGCAGCGCCACTTTTATCAGCACGCTTGAACTGGCTCTTGAAACTGCCACCACCGAGGTGCTGCACCACATCAAGGTCCGGGAACTGCCAACGCAGGGCATCCAGCCTCGGCAGACTGTGTCGATAGGCATTTTCATCTGCCGTCACAATATACAGGTCCGCAGGGGCCGAGACTGTAATATCCAAGGCCTGCATGAGCAAGATCAGTCGCTCTAGACCTACGGCAAAACCGGCTGCAGGGGTCTCTTTGCCGCCAAAAGTCGATACCAGCGTGTCGTAACGCCCACCGCCGCATACCGTGCTCTGGGCCCCAAGATGCTCCGTGGTCCACTCAAATACGGTTTTATTGTAGTAATCGAGGCCGCGTACCAGTCTGGGATTCACCACATAGGCAATACCGAGCGCATCAAGCTGGCTGAGTAATTCGGCAAATTCAGCCTGGGTCTCGGCATCGAGATAGTCAGACAGCACCGGCGCCGAATCAAGCACCGCCTGCGTGTCCGGACTCTTGCTGTCGAGAATGCGGAGCGGGTTAGTCTCCAATCGGCGCTGGCTGTCCTCGTCCAGACGGTCACGATGTTGGCCGAGATAGCCCACAAGGGCCTCCCGGTAGCGCGCACGATCAGCCGCGGAACCAATGCTGTTGATCTCCAACTGCAGGGCGTCGTCCACGCCGAGGCGTCGCCAGAGCTGTCGACTCAGCGCGATCAGTTCGGCGTCCTGATCAGGTGTCGCCACGCCGAAGGCCTCGACCCCCAGCTGATGAAACTCGCGCTGGCGGCCCTTTTGGGGTCGCTCGTAGCGAAACATGGGCCCCATGTACCAAAGGCGTTGTGGCGTCACAGCGAGGTTATGCTGCACCACCGCCCTCACGCACCCCGCCGTGCCCTCCGGGCGCAGCGTCATGCTGTCATCATTGCGATCCGCGAAGCTGTACATCTCTTTTTCAACAATATCGGTGACCTCACCAATGGATCGGGCGAATAGATCAGTCGGCTCGATAATGGGCAAGCGAATCTCGGCATAGCCATAGCTCGACAACACCTCGAGCGCGGCCGTCTCCATTGACTGCCACAGCGGGGTGTCCTCGGGCAGGATGTCGACCATCCCGCGTATCGCTCGAAAAGTTGTCATGATCTGAACGTCAGTGTGTGCTGGAGATGATGTTGGCTTCCCGCTCCGAGCGCGCGACTTCAAGGGCCTGTGCGCGATCGCGAATCACCGATTCAAGATGGTCCACAAAGTCCTGGTTGCTGACTTTGTGATCGGGCTCTCCTGAGATGTAAATCAGGTTGTTGGGTGTGGCGCCAGTCAGGCCAACATCGGCCTCTCGCGCCTCGCCTGGCCCGTTAACGATGCAACCAATCACCGCCACATCCATGGGCGTACGGATGTCTTCAAGACGGTTTTCCAGCTCGTTCATCGTGCTGATCACATCAAAGTTCTGGCGTGAGCAACTTGGGCAGGCGATAAAATTGATGCCATTGGCGCGCAATTTCAGGCTCTTCAGGATTTCATAGCCCACCTTGACCTCTTCCACCGGATCGGCGGCCAGTGAAATCCGGATGGTGTCGCCGATGCCTTCCATCAACAGCATGCCGATTCCCACCGCAGATTTCACGGTGCCACCCCGCGTGCCACCCGCCTCGGTAATACCCAAATGGAGTGGCTGCTCAATTTGCTCAGCCAGCTTGCGATAAGCCTCCACCGCCATGAAAACCTCCGAGGCCTTGACGCTCACCTTGAAGTCCTGAAAGTCGTGACGATCGAGTATCTCCACATTTCTCAGCGCAGATTCCACCAAAGCGTCGGCGTTGGGCTCGGGATATTTACGGAGTAACTCTTTACCTAAAGACCCCGCATTCACGCCGATGCGAATTGGAATACCGCGATCTTGGCAAGCCGCAATCACCTCTTTGACTTTAGCCTCTCGACCAATATTGCCGGGATTGATCCGCAAACAGTCGACACCGTACTCGGCAACCTTGAGCGCGATTTTGTGATCGAAGTGAATGTCCGCCACCAAGGGGACCCCGGCTCTGAGGCGAATCTCTTTAAAGGCCTCAGCGGCCTCCATGCTGGGCACGGAGACCCTCACCAAATCGGCACCCGCGGCAGCAATGGCATGGATCTGTGCGACCGTTGCGTCAACATCGCAGGTCTCGGTGTTGGTCATGCTTTGCACGGCGATGGGGGCATCGCCGCCAATCGGCACGTCGCCTACCTGAATCTGTCTACTCACGCGGCGCTTTATAGGCGAAGGCTGGTTCATTGCCACTGTCCTCTCGCATTCGGCTTCAAGACCGAATACTCGTTATCGACTCTGACGCTCCATCCAGGCCCTGTACTCGAGGGAATCCGGGTACAGATTACGCAATGCCAACTCATAGCTACCCAGCGCATCCTGGTCGCCTGTTTGATCGGCGATTTCCAGACCGAGTAGCAGCCCCCGCGGCGACTGCTGTGGAGAGACCGTCCTGTAGGCGCCATGATACCGCGCGGCTTCATTAGTATCACCCGCTTCAAGACGCAGAAATCCCATCTCTAAAAGCGCCACCAGATTCCGTCGATCCATCGACAGGGCCCGGGTAAAGGCTGCCTCGGCACCCCCGTTGTCCTCTAACTGCAGCCGAGACAGCCCCAAATTCACAAACGCCATGGGGCGACCGCTGTAAAGTGTATCTTCCGTCACGCGATAAAACTCGCGCTCAGCCTCGATGTAGCGCCCTTGGGAGTACAGAAAAGCCGCGTAATTATTGCGCGCTCTGGATAGGGTCGGTTCTGCCTTGAGCGCAGCGCGGAATTGATT
>JAHEJH010000076.1:895-15770 GCA_024638905.1 Luminiphilus sp. | reverse complement strand
CACTGATCCGCTACCTCATCGACACACTTGATGTAGACAGCAAAGAGCTGGCAGAGATGGCCTCTGTTGAATTCGGTCTACCGGTATTTGATCTTCGGGCAATGAATCGTGAAATGCTCCCCGAGCAGCAGATCGATGGCGAGATGATGCTCAAACAACACGCGGTACCCCTCTTTAGACGCGGTAATCGCCTCTTTGTGGCCGTGTCAGACCCCATGAACCTCGGCGCGCTGGATGAGTTCAAGTTTGCCGCGGGCATCAACACCGACGCAGTGCTGGTAGAAGATGAAGCACTCAGCAAACTGATTGCTGACCTCGCCGAGCAGTCAGTCGGCTTTGATAGCGACGTGGCCTCCCTCGGAGCCGATGGCGAGTACGACCTGGAGATTAGCGACGGCACGGTCGAGGAGGAAGATGAGGCTCGCGACGCGGCGGACGACACGCCGATCGTGCGGTTCGTGAATAAGGTGCTGCTGGATGCCATCAAGCAAGGAGCGTCGGACATTCACTTTGAGCCCTACGAAAAAGACTATCGGGTGCGCTTTCGTACCGACGGCATTCTGCGAGAGGTGGTAAAGCCGCCGCGCAATCTGTCACCACGACTCGCAGCACGCCTGAAGGTAATGTCGCAGATGGATATTTCGGAGCGGCGCGTCCCTCAGGATGGCCGCATCCAGATGAAACTCTCAAAGAAGCGCGCCATCGACTTCCGCGTGAACTCCCTTCCGACCATGTACGGGGAAAAAATCGTGCTGCGGATCCTCGACCCGACCTCGGCCCAGATGGGGATCGATGCGCTGGGTTACGAGGAGGACCAACAGGCGCTCTATGTGGAGGCGCTTAAAAAGCCGCAAGGTATGATTTTGGTCACCGGGCCCACGGGCTCCGGTAAGACCGTCTCGCTCTATACAGGGCTCGGAATTTTGAACGAGCCCGAGCGCAATATTTCCACTGCCGAAGACCCGGTTGAGATCAATATGCCGGGTATTAATCAGGTACTGGTGAACCCCAAGGTGGGGCTCAACTTTGCCGAGGCGCTGCGCTCCTTCCTCCGTCAGGATCCCGATGTGATCATGGTCGGTGAGATCCGGGACTTGGAGACTGCCGAAATCGGCATTAAAGCGGCCCAGACAGGCCACCTGGTGCTATCCACCGTGCACACCAACAGCGCGGCCGAGACCGTTACCCGACTCCTGAACATGGGTGTACCTGCCTTTAACATTGCGGCCTCGGTCACCCTGATCATTGCTCAACGCCTGGCGCGAAGATTGTGCAGCCACTGCGCCGAGCCTGAAACCACCGTGCCCCTGGAGGCACTGCTGGAACTCGGGTTCACGACCGACCAATTGAGCAGCGCCACTATCAAACGACCTGTGGGCTGCGGACAGTGTAAAGACGGCTACAAAGGGCGCGTTGGTATCTACGAAGTTGTGAAGATCACCAAACCCATTGCTTCAGCCATTATGGATGGCGCAAACTCGCTGGAGTTGGACCGAGTCGCCCGCGAAGCGGGCTTCAACGACCTCAGGCAATCAGCACTCAGGAAGTGCGCTGAAGGCCTGATCAGTCTCGAAGAAGTCAGCCGCGTTACTACCGACTGACCGGTCCGTTATCTAACGTCAGGTCAGGGAAGAAATGGCAGCAGAGAATACGGTATTTTTCTGGAGCGGCACCGACCGCAACGGGCGCAAATCCAAAGGTGAAGTACTGGCCACCTCGGCGGCGATTGCCCGCGTGCAGCTGCGCAAACAAGGCGTCGTGGCCAAGTCGGTCAAGAAAAAGTCCAAGCCGCTATTCACTTTTGGCGCCAAAAAAATTAAACCTGCCGATATCGCGATCTTCACCCGGCAGCTAGCGACCATGATGAAAGCCGGCGTGCCACTGGTGCAGGCCTTCGATATTGTGGCCGAGGGCACCGACCACGAAAAAATGCGCGAACTGATTATGGCCGTGCGCACCGATGTGTCCTCTGGCACCGGGCTTGCAGGCGCCCTCGAAAAACATCCCGCGCACTTTGATGAGCTCTTTTGCTCGCTGGTCGCCTCTGGAGAGAACTCGGGCACCCTCGAAGTGATGCTCGATCGCGTTGCGACCTATAAAGAGAAGACCGAGGCGCTGAAGGCCAAGATCAAAAAAGCGCTGACTTACCCGATTGCGGTCATTGTGGTGGCGATCGTCGTGACCGGCATTCTGCTGGTGAAAGTGGTGCCCCAGTTTGCGGAAACATTCCAGAGCTTCGGCTCTGATCTACCGGGCTTCACGCTCTTTGTGCTGCGCATTTCAGAGTGGGTACAAAGCTGGTGGTTCATTATGTTGCTCGGGTTCTTTGCCGCAGGTTACTTGTTTTCGCAAGCCAAGCGCCGCTCGAAGCGTTTTGCCGACGGGATTGACGCTGTGGCGCTCAAATTGCCGATTATCGGCTCAGTGGTGCATGACGCGGTGATCGCCCGCTTCTCGCGGACGCTGTCAACAACCTTCGCGGCAGGGGTGCCCCTAGTGGATGCACTGGAATCTACCGCCGGCGCCGCGGGCAACGCCATCTACGCCCAAGGCATCCGTCACATTCGGGATGATGTGACATCGGGTACTGCACTCGCGATCTCGATCCGCACTACCGGCCTGTTCCCCACCATGCTGTTGCAGATGACTGCCATCGGTGAAGAGTCGGGCTCGCTTGATGACATGCTGGGTAAGGTCGCCGACCACTATGAGGCGGCAGTCGACAATGCGGTAGACAGCCTGAGCTCGTTGATGGAGCCGATGATCATGTCGATACTGGGCGTACTGGTTGGCGGGCTTATGATCGCCATGTACCTGCCGATCTTTATGCTCGGCTCGGTCATCTGACCTTGCCACATGATTCGATCTAGCATGCTCACGGCCTTTCACGACCCGGTTTTCTTTACCCTGACCTGTACAGCGTTGGGACTGATTGTGGGCAGCTTTCTCAACGTGGTGATCCTGCGGTTGCCAAAAATGATGGAGCAGAGCTGGCGCCGGGAGTGCTGTGAACTACTCGACCAACCGCTGTCCGATGAGCCCTCGCTCACACTGTCTTACCCGGGCTCCCAGTGCCCGGGTTGTGGCACCCCGATCAAGCCCTGGCAAAACATACCGGTCATCAGCTGGCTGGTGTTGCGGGGTCAATGCGCGCAATGCGGTATGCGCATCTCGGCGCGCTACCCCTTTGTCGAGCTGGTCACTGGATTGCTATCGGGCTGCGCAGCCTGGCAGTTTGGTTTTGGTCCCGAAGCCATCAGTGCGCTAGTTTTGATCTGGGTGCTGATTGCGCTGACCGGCATCGATATGGACACCCAACTCCTGCCCGACAGCATGACCCTGCCACTATTATGGCTCGGCTTAGGAGTGAACCTGTTCGCCGTGTGGACCCCCCTATCATCGGCCGTGATGGGCGCCATGCTGGGTTATGGATCACTGTGGGGTGTTTACTGGCTGTTCAAACTTTTCACGGGAAAAGAGGGTATGGGCTACGGCGACTTCAAGCTGCTTGGCGCGCTGGGTGCCTGGTTTGGCTGGCAGGCTGTACCGCTGATGATTCTGCTGTCTTCGTTTGTTGGCGCAGCGCTGGGCATTACAATTCTGGTTGCACGGCGTCAGGGCCGCGACACCCCTTTGCCCTTCGGTCCTTACCTGGCCGGGGCTGGTCTGCTGACCCTTTTTTTTGGCGACACGCTGATCACCGAATACCTGCAGCTCGTGAGCCCCTGATATGTTGCGCGTCGGCATCACCGGTGGCATCGGTAGCGGCAAGACCGCTCTAACCGACTGGCTCGCCACCCAAGGCATTGTCATCGTCGATGCTGATCTTGCCGCGCGCATTGTGGTCGAACCGGGCCAGCCGGCGCTGACAGAAATTGCCGAAACTTTTGGTGAGGAGTGTCTGTTACCCGGCGGGCAACTCGACCGCGCCGCGCTCCGGCAACGGGTCTTCGCTGATGAAAGTCAGCGAAAAGCGCTGGAAGCCATTACCCACCCTCGTATTCGTGACGAACTGGCCCGACAACTGAGCGAAGCGAACTCACCCTATGTCGTACTGAGCTCCCCGCTGTTGCTGGAGAGTGGTCAGTCAGAGATGGTGGATGTCAGCGTGGTCGTCGACGTGCCAGAAACGATACAAGTCGAGCGCACGATGGCCCGTGATCAGAATGATCGGCAGCTGGTTGAGCAGATCATGGCAGCGCAACTGGATCGGGAAACGCGAATTGCACGCTCGGACATCGTGATCGATAACAGCACGTCGCTAGATGCCTTGCATCAACGGGCGGCGGTGTTGCACGAAACATTATTGACCCGCGCAGTAGCGCACTAATCGGCGAGCAGTCGCTGCAAGATCGGCTGGTTCGCAGCGGGGAACGCCCAGTCCCGGAGTTGCCCGGGGCGCTGCCACGCCAGCGGCTGACCCTCGAGACCGCGGGGCTCACCCGACCAGCGGGTGACGCGGTGGACGTCCAACCTCACCTGTTTATCACCGTAATCGTGTTCGAGCACCATGAACGGCTCAGTGGTCTCAACCCGCACACCTAACTCCTCCCTGAGTTCCCGGGCCAGTGCCTCTAGCAGGGTTTCTTCCACTTCGACCTTGCCGCCGGGAAACTCCCACAGACCGCCCTGATGTGCGCCCGGTGCGCGGCGAGTGACCAGCACCCGACCCGCGTCGTCGATCAGAATGCCGACCGCGACGGTGACCAGTGCCATATCAGGTACGGTATTCGGCGTTGATACGGACGTAGTCGTATGACAGGTCGGTAGTCCAGATCACTGTCGCCGCGTCGCCTCGATGGAGCGCAATCTCGATCAAGAGATCCCCTGCCGCCGTTGCCTCCTGACCTTTTTCCTCGGTATAGGACGCAGCCCGCGCGCCATGCTCTGCGATCAAGACGCCGTTCAAATGGATGGACACCGCGTCGGCATCAAGATCTTCGAGCCCGGCGCGACCGATCGCCGCCAGAATGCGACCCCAGTTGGGATCCGAGGCAAACAAAGCGGTTTTGACCAGAGGGGAATGGGCCACCGTGCGCGCCACCTGATCGCAAGCCGCTTCGGACTCGCCCCCGGTAACACGAATCTCGACAAACTTACTCGCGCCCTCACCGTCACGCACAATATCCTGCGCCAGCTCAATCATCAGCGTTGTAAGCGACTGCGCAAAGTGCTCGGCCTGTTCGGAACCTGCTGTGACCTCAATGCCACTCTGTCCCGTGGCCGAGAGCGTGACGGCATCGTTAGTCGAGGTATCGCCGTCAACTGTGATGCGGTTGAAGCTTGCCTGCGCCGCCGCTGAGAGCAACTCACCGAGAAGCGGGATTTCAATGGCGGCATCAGTCGCGACAAAGGCCAGCATGGTCGCCATGTTGGGACAGATCATGCCTGCACCCTTGGCGATCCCGGTAATAGTGCACTGTTGTCCGTCCAACTCCACCTGAATGCTACGCAGCTTGGCGCGGGTATCCGTGGTCAGGATGGCGCCCGCGGCGCGCTCCCAACCTGCGTCACACAGATCATCCAACGCCGCAGGCAGACCGGTCGTGATCTGCTCGGCCGACAGCGGTTCTCCGATCACGCCGGTGGAAAACGGTAACACCGCCGAGGCATCGGTCTCGGTTAGCCGCGCCAACGCGTCGCAACACGCGTTTGCTGACTGGAAGCCCGCATCGCCGGTACCCGCGTTGGCATTACCGGTATTGATCAACAGGTAACGCGGCTGTACCTCGGCTGCCGCAAGATGCGCCTCGGCCAGCTGCACCGGTGCCGCACGAAACGCATTTTGGGTAAACAACGCCGATGTGCGGGTACCCGGGGCCAGGGCGATGACCACGAGGTCGTCATGGTTCGCCTTTTTGATGCCCGCTTGCGCGACCCCCAACTGCACCCCCGCCACGGCAGTACTCATCGGGCCCCTCCCGAAATCAGCAGAGGCCGTGCTAATGCCCGACCAGTAGTCAGCTCAATGCGCCGTGACATTGCTTGTACTTCTTTCCACTGCCACAGGGGCATGGGTCATTGCGACCGACCTTGGGTTGCGCCCGGGTGATGGGTTGCGGGGTCACCGGTTGCGATGGCGTCTCTGCCGTCTCGGGTACGGCAGATCCGGCGTCGGCGTGTTCAAAGGCCATTTTCTGCTTTGCCGCCGCCTCGCGGCGCTGTTGCTCGATGGCCGCCGCCTCGTCAGACCGCTGAACCTGAACGTTACTCAGGAAGCGAACCACTTCGAACTTGAGGCGTTGTAACAGGCCTTCGAACAATGCAAAGGACTCCCGTTTGTATTCCTGCTTGGGATTTTTATTCGCATAGGCCCGCAAGTGGATGCCCTGCCGGAGTTGGTCCATCACCTGAAGGTGCTCTTTCCAAAGCGTATCCAACACCTGCAGCATGATCTGCTTCTCAAGTTGTCGCATGCCCGGGCCAATGCCCTCAGCTTTTTCGTCGTAAGCAGTCTGGACCTCGCCGACAATCCGCTGCCGCAAGGTCTCTTCGTGAAGCGTGTCGTCTTCGTCCAGCCACTGTGCCACCGACAGATTCAGCCCAAACTCCGCTTCCAGCTGCTTTTCCAGCCCGGGTATATCCCACTGCTCTTCGACACTCATCGGCGGGATGAAGCCGTCCACGGCATCGTTCACCACGTCCTCGCGGATCGCAGTGATCGTTTCGCCGATCTCATCATCCGACAGCAATTCGTCTCGCTGACGATAAATAATCTGCCGCTGGTCATTGGCCACGTCATCGTATTCGAGCAACTGCTTACGGATGTCAAAGTTGCGTCCCTCGACTTTCCGCTGCGCTTTTTCGATGGCATTGGTGACCATGCGGTGCTCAATGGCCTCACCCCGCTCCATCCCCAAGGCCTGCATGAAGCTCTTGACCCGGTCGGAGGCGAAAATACGCATCAGGTTGTCTTCGAGTGACAGATAGAAACGAGATACCCCGGGGTCACCTTGCCGTCCGGAGCGCCCGCGCAACTGATTATCGATGCGACGGGATTCATGGCGTTCTGTGCCGAGGATATGAAGACCACCAGCCTCGATGACCGCATCATGACGCGCCTGCCAGTCAGCGGTGACTTGCTCGCGGGTTGCAGCATCGAGCGCGTCGCCATGAGACACCAGCTCCGCCTCCAGATTGCCGCCGAGCACAATATCGGTGCCGCGGCCCGCCATATTGGTGGCAATGGTGACCACGCCCGGCCGTCCGGCCTGGGCGATAATCTCCGCCTCCTGTTCGTGGTACTTGGCGTTCAACACTTTGTGATCAATTTTCTGCTTTTCGAACGCCTGAGACAGCTCTTCGGACGTCTCAACAGACGCGGTACCCACCAATACTGGTGCGCCACTGTCGATACAGGAGCGCACATCCTCAATGATGGCTTCAAATTTTTCCTCGCGGGTCAGATACACCAGATCATTCAGATCATCCCGACACATGGGCACATTAGTCGGGATCACCACACAGTCCAGACCGTAGATCTGACGGAATTCAAACGCCTCCGTATCGGCCGTACCGGTCATGCCGGCCAACTTGTCGTAGATACGAAAGAAATTCTGGAAGGTCGTCGAGGCCAGCGTCTGGCTCTCATTCTGGATCTTGACCCCCTCCTTGGCCTCAATGGCTTGATGCAGACCTTCTGACAATCGGCGGCCCGGCATGGTCCGACCAGTGTGCTCGTCAATCAGCACCACCTGACCTTCCTGAACAATGTATTCCACGTCACGCTGAAACAGCACGTGAGCGCGCAGGCCCGAATGCACGTGGTGCAACAACCCAAGGTTGGTCGCAGCGTAGAGGGAGTCATCGCCTTGCAGCAGTCCCGCCTCAATCAGCATGCTCTCGACCTTCTCGTGACCGCTCTCCGTCAATTCAATGCTGCGTTGCTTCTCATCGACGGTGAAGTCACCCTCCTGCTCTTCGACCTCGAGAGAGAGCTTGGGAATCAGTCGATTAATGGCCTTGTAGAGCTCAGAGCTGTCGTCTACCGCACCCGAGATAATAAGAGGCGTCCGCGCCTCGTCGATCAGAATCGAATCGACCTCGTCAACAATCGCGAACGCCAGTTTGCCCTGGCTCTTGTCGGCCATGCTGAAGGCCATATTGTCGCGCAGATAATCAAAACCAAACTCATTGTTGGTGCCGTAAACCACGTCGCAGCCATAGGCCGCTTTCTTTTCCTCGGCACTCTGCCCGGACCGCACTACGCCCACGGTCAGACCCAGAAATTCGTATAGCGGGCCCATCCAGGCGGCGTCCCGACCGGCAAGATAGTCATTCACTGTCACCAGATGAACGCTGTGGTCTGGTAGCGCGTTGAGATAAGCCGGCAGCGTGGCGACCAGCGTCTTACCCTCACCAGTGCGCATCTCAGCGATCTTGCCATCATGGAGCGACATGCCGCCGATCATCTGCACGTCGAAGTGGCGCATACCCAGCGCACGCACACCCGCTTCGCGGACCACGGCAAACGCCTCGGGGAGCAGTTGATCGAGTTTCTCGCCCTCACTAAGGCGCGAGCGGAACTCGCCGGTTTTGGCACGAAGGGCGCTGTCGTCCAAGGCCTGCATCGCTTCCTCTAGCGCGTTGATGCGGGCGACGACTTTTCGCATTCGTTTCAGCTCCCGGTCATTACGGGTGCCGAATATTTTTTTCACGGTAGAAATCAGCATGGAAAGCTCACTGTTGCGTCACAAGGGAATCCGGATTGGGTGGCGCGGGCGCGCCGAGATTCACCTGTCAGCGATGGGTGCGACGCACGTAGCTCGCGGGGTCGACAGCGCGGCCGTTCTTGAACACTTCAAAATGCACATGGGGACCGGTTGAGCGCCCTGAGCTCCCCATCAGTGCGATCACATCGCCCCGTCGCACCAGGTCGCCCACATCAACCAGGTTTTGCTGGTTGTGGGCATAGCGCGTGCTGAGGCCGTCCCCGTGGGAGACCTCAACCATAGTGCCGTAACCTGACCTATAGCCGCTCCAGCTCACTACGCCACTGGCAACAGCAAGGATATCGGAGCCCTCGCGGCCCGCGAAATCGGCACCGTCGTGCCAGGCTCGTTCACCGGAGATGGGATCAATGCGGCTACCGTACTGGGAAGACTGCCAGCCAGAACGAATCGGTCTACCCGCGGGCGTTGCCTCCGCGCGCAGTTGCTCAGCGGAAAGCAGCCCTGCGAGGACATCAAACTGCACCTCGCGTCGCGTGAATAGCGCGTCGAGGGCCGTGAACTGGGTGTCCACCTCCGCCACGCTGGGCGGTGCTGCGTTCAGCGGCAGCGCAGGCCCACCCAGTGCGGGTGGTCCGGAAAAATCGAACTCGTCAGCCTCGAGGCCGGCCAGATCGGTCAGATGGCTGCCCAATGCATCCAGCCGGGTGACATGCGCCTGCAGGCTCGCAAGACGCCGCGTCATTGCGGAAAGGCGGGATTGTGCCTCAACCCCCATTTGCGCCAGCGCTTCAGCGCGATCAATCGCCTGCTGTTCCTGTGAGGAGACGCGGGCAGCCTGCTCAGACGCAACGCCCTCGCCAATTCCCAGCTGATAGCTGACCGCCACCAAGCCTAACGGCGCACCGATAAAACAAGCCGAAAGTAACGCCAACGACCATTTCCCCAGCTCAAGAGTCCGGGACGCCGCGTGTCGGTTGAGGAGGATTAATTTCAAGTCAGAGTATCGCTGTAGCTAGGTGGCGAATAATGCCATTTTCAGGGGGTCAGGGGAACCAAAGTCCGGCACCGAAAGGGCCTTTTACACATCTTTTTGGGCAAGCCGTAGACAGCTCCAAACGCCGTGTGAGTCGGTCCAGGCGCGCTATGCTGAGGCGAGGAAGCAGCGCAATGGGGGGTCGCTGGAGTGCGCCTGTGGCTCAGGCCAACTGCAGATCCTGCGGGAGAGCCCAGTCCAGCGGCGCGTCGGCCTCATCCTCAAAAGTGACCCACTCCCAGCTCTGAGGATGCTCAAATAGCGCTCGCACGAGACGATTGTTGAGCGCATGGCCAGACTTGATGCCTTCGTATTCTGTGAGGAGCTGATGCCCCGCCAGATACAAATCACCCATGGCATCCAACATCTTGTGTTTCACAAACTCGTCGTCGTAGCGCAGGCCACCATCGTTGAGGATGCGATAGTCATCAATGACGATCGCGTTATCCACGCTGCCGCCGCGGGCCAGCCCGCGCGAGCGCATGTATTCAAACTCATGGACGAAGCCAAAGGTTCTCGCGCGGCTGATTTCGCGCACAAACGCCTCGCTACTGATGTCCAGTGTGGCCCGCCCTGACTGTTCCCGGAAAACGGGATGATCAAAATCGATGGCAAAGGTAACTCTGAAGCCGTCGTAAGGCTTTAGCGTTGCGGTTTTATCACCGTCGCTGACCGTGATGGCCTCGGTGACCCTAATAAAGCGTTTGGCTTCTTGCTGTTCTTCGATGCCGGCCGATTGCAGCAGGTAGACGAAAGGCCCCGCAGAGCCGTCCATGATCGGCACTTCCGCCGAATCCATATCGATGTAGGCATTATCGATGCCCAGACCGCAGAAGGCCGACAACAGATGCTCTACCGTGGTGACTCTGGCCTCGCCAGACCCCAGGCTGGTGGACAGATCCGTCTCATCGACCCAGTCCGCCCGGGCGGGGATATCCCGGACCGGACTCAGGTCGGTGCGACGAAACACGATGCCGGTGTCCGCTGGCGCCGGACAGAGCATCATGCCCACCTTATTGCCGGAGTGAAGCCCCACGCCGGTCGATTTGATCGACTCCCGCAGAGTGCGTTGCCGCAGCATAAATATCCCCTCTAATCAGGGGGGACATTACTAGGCCCGGCTACCGCAATCCAGCTCTCCTACCCCGACTATTTACGCCAATCGACGCTTTACAGCGTCTCAGTCGAACAGCGTGTCAGTCGGCCTGACGGCGCAAAAAGGCGGGAACATCGAATAACTGCTCATCGAGATCCTCGTCTAATTTGACGGCAGCTTGCCCGTCCACTGTCGCAGTGGCCTGACGGCGCCTACCGGGAGGCAAATCGTAATCTTCATAGTCGGCGCCAGATGTCGCGGGACGCGCCGCCACCGTAGGCTCTACCGCAGTCAGGGTCGGACGCGCCTCGGCACTGCGAAGCCCCGTCGCCACCACAGTTACCTTGAGGCTGTCAGTCATGTCCGGGTCGATCACCGTGCCAACAACCACCGTGGCGTCCTCAGAGGCGATGTCCTCTATTGTGGCACCCACCTCGGAGAACTCACCGAGAGAGAGATCCAGACCGGCAGTAATGTTGACCAAAATGCCGCGCGCGCCGCTGAGATCAATGTCATCCAACAACGGACTGTTAATCGCGCGCTCGGCGGCCTCCCTAGCGCGGTTTTCGCCGCTGGCGCTGCCCGTGCCCATCATCGCGGATCCCATTTCTGACATCACGGTGCGAACGTCGGCAAAGTCAACGTTGACCAGGCCCGGTCGGATGATCAGATCGGCAATACCCTGAACCGCACCCAACAGGACGTCGTTGGCTTCTTTGAAGGCGTCGAGCAGTGTAGTGTTGGAACCCAGCACCTCCAACAGCTTCTCATTGGGAATGGTAATCAAGGAATCGCAGTGCTGAGCGATCTCTGACAGCCCCTCTTCCGCGGTATTGACACGCTTCTTGCCCTCAAAACTGAACGGTCGGGTAACCACTGCGACGGTAAGAATACCGAGCTCCCTGGCCACTTCGGCGACGATCGGCGCAGCACCTGTGCCGGTGCCACCGCCCATGCCCGCCGTCACGAACACCATGTCCGCTCCGTGTAAGGCATCTGCGATCCGATCACGATCCTCAAGTGCCGCCGCTCGCCCCACCTCGGGGTTGGCACCGGCTCCCAGACCTTTCGTGATGCCTGCGCCCAACTGCAGAACCGTTTTCGAACTGATATCCGAAAGGGCCTGTGCGTCAGTATTGGCGCAAATAAAATCCACGCCGTCGACCTGATGATCGATCATGTGACGAACGGCGTTACCGCCACCGCCACCGACACCGATCACTTTGATCACGGCACTTTGTGGTGCACTGTCTACTAGTTCAAACATCTTACTCTCCCCTTTTTAAAAAGCTCCAAACCGCAGAGCTCTGCCAAAAATCGTTGTCCTGAAAATTTAAAAATGCCGCGCAAACCACGCTTTCACGCGACCTGCGAAACTGATGCCTTCTGACTCGGTCTCCTGCCGCGCCCGCGCGCCATCCCGGGTCTCTTCTGCGCCATAAAGCAGCAGGCCCACCGCCGTCGCATAGATCGGGTTACGGATAATGTCGTGCAGGCCGCGCGCATATTGCGGTGCCCCTACTCTGACCGGCATGTGGAAGATCTCCTCCGCGAGATCTACCGCGCCTTCCATTTTTGAGGTGCCGCCTGTAAGCACCACGCCGGCGGGTATTAATTCTTCGTAGCCGGAGCGTCTCAGCTCCGATTGAATGAGCGTGAACAGCTCGTCATAGCGGGGCTCCACGACTTCCGCCAGAGACTGTCGAGAGAGATCTCTCGGCGGGCGGTCGCCAACGCTGGGGACCTTGATCGTCTCGTCTGGGCCTGCCAGCTGGGTCAGCGCGCAGGCGTAGCGGATTTTGATCTCCTCTGCGTGCTGCGTCGGTGTGCGAAGCGCCATGGCGATGTCATTGGTGACCTGATCACCGGCAATGGGAATGACCCCGGTATGGCGTATTGAGCCGTCCGTGAAGATGGCGATATCAGAAGTCCCACCACCAATATCAACCAGGCAAACACCCAGATCCCGTTCGTCCTCCGTGATCACCGAATAGCTGGATGCGAGTTGTTCCAGAATGATGCCGTCGACCGACAGTCCGCACCGTTCAATACACTTTTCGATATTCTGTGCCGCGTTCACGGCGCAGGTTACGAGATGCACTTTGGCCTCCAGGCGGACCCCGGACATGCCCAGCGGCTCTCGAATCCCTGACTGGTTGTCGATGACGAACTCCTGCGGGAGCACGTGCAATACCTTTTGGTCGGCTGGGATCGCCACTGCTTGTGCCGCGTCGATAACGCGGTCAATGTCTTGCTCAAAGACCTCCTGATCGCGAATCGCCACAATCCCGTGAGAATTCACCGAGCGAATGTGACTGCCGGCGATACCCACGTAAACGGAGTGGATCTGACAGCCCGCCATCAGCTCGGCTTCCTCTACCGCGCGCTGTATCGCATTGACCGTGGATTCGATATTGACCACGACACCCTTTTTCATACCTCTGGATGGATGAGAGCCGATGCCCACGACCTCCATACCACCATCCAGGTCGATCTCGCCGACAACCGCGACGACCTTAGAGGTGCCGATATCGAGTCCGACAATCATCTGCTTGCTCTCTTGCTGAGCCATTACCCTTCTCCCCTGTTCTGCGCGCCTTGCATTGCCAGCTCCGCATCGCTGAATGTCACGGCAGCGCCGTACTCGTAACGCAGATCCACTATGGCCACCGTCTGCGCGGGCAGCTCCTCTTCCCAGAGCCGCTTGAACCGGGTCACGCGATGGGAAATATCTTTCGCTCCCAATAACAACGACAGGCCGCTATCGAACCGGACAGCCACTTGCCCGAGCGGGTCGAGTGACAACTCGTTGATCTGCAACCCGGTGGGCTCGAGCAGTCCTGCCAGCGTTTGATATCGCCGCATCAGAGAACCCTCGGCGCCATCCGGGCCAATGAGCAGTGGAAGATCTTGGTAGAGTGGATCCGCGGTCGCCGCAAAAACTTGGCCTTCATGGTTGAGGTATCCCCCCTCTCCCCATCGGGCCAGCGGCCTCTGCTCGGTGAGCGTCACCTCAATTTCCGCCGGCCAGCGTCTTCGGGTATTGACCCGATAAACCCAGGGTAGTGATTCAAGTTCATGTCGTAGATCGGTGAGATCCGTGGCCAGAAAGCCCGCCGCAATGCGGGGTGCCAACCGCGACTGGATCGCCTCGATATCGATATGTTGAACGTCACCCATAACGGTCAGCTGCTCTACCTGCTGGGCACTGAGATGAGTGCCCCCTTGGTAAAGCCCGACACTCACCAGGGCAACACCGGTCGCTAGCAGGCTCCGATTCACCCAGCGCCTTAGCCGCGAGACAGGCGCGGTGGTCACGGGGCCCGCACTCGCGTTTCGCGTTGCGCGCCGAGGTAACCTGGCGTCACTGCTTTGCATGGCGCACCTCCAGGCTGTGTTCATAAATCTCGGTCAACAGATCAAGCAGGCTGAGCCCCGCCACTTTGGCAGCGAGGGGCACAAGGCTGTGGGAGGTCATTCCCGGAACGGTATTGACCTCAAGCAGCTGCCAGGCCCCTGCGGCCTCTCGCATCACATCAACCCGGCCCCACACCTCACCGCCGACCGCTGCAAAAGCTGTCAGCGCCAGTTCAGACAGCCCGGCCTCTTCCTCGGTGGCCAAGTCCGACGGACAGGTAAAGCGCGTTTCTTCGGACTGATATTTGGCGTCGAAATCATAGAAATCGCCGGACACGTCAATTCGGATGCTGGGCAGTGCTCTGTCGCCGAGGATCGCGACCGTGTATTCCGGCCCCGAGACAAACTGCTCGGCCATCACATCGGCACCAAATGTGCTGGCGTGACGGTAGGCGGCCTCAAGCTCAGCAGCGTTGCTGGCCTTGCTCATACCCAGAGAGGAACCCTCAAGCGCCGGTTTCACAAAAACCGTGCCCAGTGCCTGAATCACCGCCTGCCAATTCGTCTCAGGCGTCAATTGTTGAAAGGCGGGTGTGGGTAAGCCCAGCCCCTGCCACAGCCACTTGGTGCGGACTTTGTCCATGGTCAGCGCAGACGCCATGAGATCGCAGCCGCTATAGGGCAGCTTCATGAGCTCGAATAGCCCCTGCACCGTGC
>JAHEJH010000076.1:0-885 GCA_024638905.1 Luminiphilus sp. | reverse complement strand
TCACCACCCGGGCCGTGCAATAAATTAAAGGCAAACGAGGCCCCCTTGAGTTGCTCCGGCCAGCCCTCCTCTGCCGTATCCACCCGCAGCACCTGCGCACCGGCCTGCTCCAGCGCGTGCGCAACGTTCTCGCCGCTCTGCAGTGAAATACTGCGCTCCGCGGCGGAGCCGCCCAGCATGACTGCCAGTGTTTTTCCGCTAAAGGGATTGGCGGTCATTGCAAGGCTTCCAGCGACTCACTGTCGGCTAACGCGGCAGAAAGCCGGCCAATGTCACCAGCTCCCTGCATCAACAGGATGTCCCCGTCACTCAACACGCCTGCCAAAACGGCTGCCAGCTGCCGCTGGTCGGAGACCACCACTGGTTCCAGCACGCCTCTGGCACGAATCGCTCTGGCCAGTGACTGCGCGTCAGCGCCCTCAATCGTCGATTCGCCGGCGGGGTAAACATCGAGCAGGATCAGAAACTGAGCCTCACCCAGCACCGAGACAAACTCATCAAAATGGTCTCGAGTGCGGGTAAACCGATGGGGTTGATACACCATGACCACCCTTCGATCGCTAAACGCGTCGCGGGCGGCCTGCAAGGTGACGGCGACCTCAGTGGGGTGATGCCCGTAATCGTCGATCAGCCTCGCGCAACCCGCTGACCAGCGCACATTGCCCAAATCCGAGAAGCGTCTGCCGACGCCGCCAAATTCAGCCAACCCTTTGACAATAGCGTCCTCTGAAATACCGAGTTCTGCACAGAGCGCCGCGGCACCCGCTGCATTCTGGGCGTTGTGGAGTCCGGGCATGTTGACGGTCAGCGCCAATGGCGCAGCATCGTAGGGGCGGATGAGCTCAAAGTGACTGCACAGGCCCTCGCTCCGGTAATTATCCAATC
>JAHEJH010000240.1 GCA_024638905.1 Luminiphilus sp. | reverse complement strand
ATGGTGTATCCGGGAGATTGGGTTTGCAGGAAAAAGCCCATGCCAAACAATAGGCTGTAAAGCATCCAGAACTTGGTTTCGAACACGACGTGCTTCACTTGCCACACTAGCTGATCGGCCATTCCCGACCAGGCAGGATAGTCCGCACCAAAACTGAAGACGTTAACCAGCAAGATGCCGAACAGGGCCACACCGCGCAGCACATCGAGAAACGCGATGCGGTTGGCATCTCCAACCTCAGCGGTCAAAAGAGGACATCCCACTCCTGATCGACCAGTTGCAGCGTTTTGCCCAGTCCTTTCGACAGCGCCTGATCGTAGACGGCGGAGGCGACCGCGATATCTTCAATCGCCAGCCCAAACGGATTCCAGAAAATGCGTTCGTCGGGGTTCTCCCGGCCGGGTATGTGCCCCGATACCACCGCGCCGAATTCACCGTGAATGCTCTCGCGCGTTACCAGGCCCTCGCGGTGCATACGCGCCAATACCCGGTCGGAGTGCACGCTCTGATGCCAGTCATCCACCACAATTTTATCTGCGGCACTGACCAGCTCAAAAGTGGGGTCCATGAGCGACACATTCATGAACAGCGCGCCGCGCTTAAACTCGGACGCGGTGACATAGGGTTCCGATTCAGTGGTCGCGACGATGCCCATGTCTGCCTCCGACAGCGCGTCCTGAAAACACGGCACCGGCTCTACGGTGATGCCTAGCGTGCCCATATGCTCGACAAAAGCTTGCAGACGTCCTGTATTTTGATCAAAAGCACGGTAGTGCTGGATATCCGGAAACCACTTCGATATGGCCCACAGTGTCAGCGCGCCAATGCGTCCTGCGCCCACCAGCCCCACCGACTCGCTGTCTGGTCGCGCGAGATAGCGCGCCGCCAACGCCTGGACGACGGCTGTGCGCATGGCACTGATCAATGCGCCTTCCATGATCGCGATAGGTAGCCGATGCACCGGATCGTTGAGGATAATCACCGCGTTAGCGCGGGGAAGCCCGTGCTCCGGATTGATGTGGGAGCTGGCAATCCACTTCATACCCTCCCTGTCGAAAGGCGCTCCCACGTGCGCTGACAGACCGATAATGCGATCTGCGACATGAGGACATTCGGGTCGTTTTAGGAAACTGCTCGGGGGGGCGGTAAACGCCTGTTCTTCATGGAGCTTGAAGACTTGCTCCAACACTGCACCCACCCAATCGACATCGGCCGCTCCCGCGTCGATCACATCCTGCTGATTCAGAAACAGCGTGCCGGTGTCGGTCACGAGTGCCCGGGGGATGACAGTGCCGGTACGGAAATGCCCATCGATTCAAGCCACTCCACATCAAACTGGGTCTGAGTATAACGACTGCCGTGATCAGGAATGAGCGCCAACAGGCGCGCATCACTGTCAAACTGAGGTGCAACGGTCTCGCGCATCACGTGACAAGCTGCCCCGCCGGAGCCACCCATCAAAATACCTTCGCTACGAGCGATTTCGGTGGCGGTAGTGATCGCCTTGCCCGCGTCGATATAGACCACCTCATCAATAAAGTCGTAAAAGGACTCGCCCGCATAATTGGCGGGCTCAAGGCTGGTCCCCATACCGTTGAGAAACCGCGGCTCGGGCGCCTCACTGCACGGCAGCGCCAGCGAACCCACCTCATCCACCAGCCAAATCCGGGTACCGGGAGAATGCTCTCGCAACCAGCGGGCGACGCCCATGGAACTCCCGCCGGTGCCGGCAACCATGATCATGGCATCAAGGCGACCGTCCATCTGTTCGAGTATTTCCCGCCCGGTGGAACTCCGGTGCGCCTCGATGGCTGCCGGAGAGTCATATTGGTCTAGGTAAATGGCGTTCGGCCGTTCCGCCTGCAGCGTCTCGAGTCTTTTGAGGCGAGTCAGATGGTAGCCGCCGGTCTGATCCCGTTCATCTACCTTCACCAACTCAGCACCCAGCAGCTCCAAACTGCGCTCCGTAGAAGGGTTCAGTTTGGGATCAACCAGACAAATCAGTTGGTAGCCTTTCACCGCACAGGTCATCGCCATGCCGATGCCGAGGTTACCGGAAGTTGAGATAATGATTTCCGCGCCGGGACTGAGCCGGTGCTCACGCTCTGCCCACTCGATCATGCCGAGGGCGGCGCGGTCTTTCATGCTGCCCCCGGGATTGGTGAACTCAAGTTTGGCGAGCAACAGGGGCCTCACCTCAGCGCCGTAGCGGTTGAGCTCTACAATGGGTGTGTTGCCAATTGCCTCAAGAACAGAGGCATTGAACCCTGTCATACCGGCCCTAGCGACGTTCTGCTAAACCCCGATGCTAGGCCGGCTGGGACAAGATATCAAAGCACAAAGAGCGCAAAAGGTGACAGATTGTGCGGGCTTAATCCCCGCCAAAGAGCTTGCCCCACGCCTTTGCCGCCGATTCACCGAGGCCAGTAACCGACTTCAAAGCCTTATTCAGCTCATCCGCGTCGTCACCGATTTCCTCCGCGGTCTTGCCTGTTTGCTCTGGGCTTTCGGTGGCAGGTTCGACAGCCGGCTCGCTGTTAGCCTGACCAAACAGGTTCGAGAAATCGAACCCCATCTTCATCGGTTCCGCGGGCAGTTCAAAACGCGACTTGGGAACCGCTTTGTCAGACACACTCGCAAGGCGAAACTCTGAGTCCTCGCTGCGGCTCAGCAGCAGTCCCTTGCCCTCATATGCCCGCTTTCTTTGAGCGCGCAAATCATCATCACCGAGCAGTGACGCAAGGGCAGCCATCATGGCCCTCGTCACCTCCACAACATCTCGATTTTTGGTTAAGACCACTTCGACTTCTTTCTTCTCATCCTCGTCGTAGTAGCGGTAAACCTCTCCTTTAATACCCGCTACGCGCTCTGTGCGTCCGGTAGGCTCAAGCTCGCCAGACTCCGAGGCGCCCTGCATTTGCTCGGCGTACTGCGCCGCAAAAGACACCAGCGCTTTCGTCATGGAACCAATCTCCATGACCTGCCAGCCTTCCTCTGTGCGAGACACCATGTACTGACCCTCTCCACTCAGAACAAAGTAGTTTTCCTCGCCGGCATTCATGCGCGCAATATCGTCACCAAATTCAAACGACATCGCGGTCTCGCCAGTTTCGGTTTCGTAGGTCACGCTGCTCGCATAACCCGGCAGCGAC
>JAHEJH010000202.1 GCA_024638905.1 Luminiphilus sp. | reverse complement strand
GACCAAGGCGATAATTAATGACCACCACGACCACCTGCTCCCGCGCTGCAAAGCGCGAAAAATCATAGGTGCCCTTATGCCCTGTCACGTTGCTCCCGCCATGAATCCACAGCATGACCGGCAGGTCTGCAGCCGCTGCCTCTCCGGGCGCATAAATATCCAGATAAAGGCAGTCCTCTGAGCCGAGGTATTCCCCCTCTGCGCTACCGGATGCCATGCTCTGCGGCTGAGGGCACATCACCGGTTCCGGCTTGGATGAAATGACCTGCTCGGGGGTCTCAAGCCTACCGGGGGCAGCCCACCGGCCGGCTCCTTCGGGTGGTTGGGCAAAGGGAATATCACGGAAAACCAACGATCCTTCCGGCCCCGATTCAGGGGACACCGCACCGCTCGAAGTACTCACTGACATGCCGCTCCCGGGTTCCGGGTCGGGCATCGTGCACGCAGCGCAGCACAGCACCCCCAAGAGGACCAATAGGCGGCTTAAGAAATCATTTTTCATGCTGTGATGGTGAACTCAATCATGTGTGATCAGATACGATCTGCAGAAAGGTGCGGACCACAGCAGTGCTGCGACCAGCTTGGCATTAGGGATCCGGACTCGCGGGGGGCGCCTCGTCCACCTCGAAGTCGGCGACGCTGTGATCAACCCAGACCATCAGCAGCTTGTAGCTCACCGAGAGCATCACCGCGCCGACAAATAAACCAATCAATCCTTCTGCTGCCATTCCGCCTAATGCACCCACAAGCACGACCGGCATCGGGGTTTCGACACCTCGACCGAGCAATATTGGCTTCAGCAGCCCGTCAGCCACACCCGCGGCAAACAGATAGATGGTTCCCAGTACATGAGTCACCGTGGATCCGTCGGCCACCAGCCATAACCAGGCCAATACGGGGAACACCACCAGCGAGGATGGCAATTGAAGCACGCCTAAAAACAGCACTAGAAGCGCCAGTACACCCGCCGCCGGCACATCCAGCACGAGAAAACCCACTCCCAGCGCCAAAGCCTGCAGAACGGCAACGCCGACAACGCCGTTGGATACCGAGCGAATCGTGGCAACCACGAGTTCATGGATCTCTTCGCCCCTCGCCGGGTCACTAAACGTCATGAGCAACCGACGCATTTGCTGGCCGCCCGGCGTCGCATTGGCCATCATGAAGCCGGCAATCAGCAGCGCAATGAAAAACAGCACCAGCGCCAGTAGCGTATTGCCGGCGGCAGCGAGCAGGAAGCGCCCACCCGCGATCAACTGCGGTTGAATCATCTGCGCAGCCGAGACCAGATCTTCGTGGGCCCGGTGCCACAAATCATAAAGCGGCGCCCCGATGACCGGCCATTCAGCGACAGCAGGGTCCGCCTCGGGCACAGTAAATCCTTGTTCACTGAGCGCCATCACCCACTCTCCCATATGCTGTGCCATGGACGCGCCCAAGAGCCCTGCGGGGATACCGATAATGAGAAAAGCAATGCAGATAAAAATGACCGCCGCTTTACCCTCGCTCAAATGCAAACGCACTGCCAGCCAGTGGTTCAAAGGATAGAGCGACACAGCGAGAATCAGCGACCACAACGCCAGCGCCAGAAACGGCGCAAAGACCTCCACCGAGAACCATACGACAGTCAGCAACAAGAACAGGCGCACGTAAACCTGCATCAGGTCGTGCGCCAGCATCTTGCGGATGCCATTGAGGTCTTCGCTACTCATACCGCCGCCCCTGTGCGTTCAGTGTGACGCCTCGTTTCACTCAGAGTGACGAGATCAGTGGTTGAATGCAACCACTAGCGTCCCTTCCACTCCGGCTTGCGCTTCTCGGCAAAGGCGGTGGCACCCTCAATCGCGTCCTCACTGGTGAACACCGGCTGCGTCAGCGCGTTCTGGCTGGTCCACGCTTCATCGTCGCTCCAGTCTCGAGAGGCCTTAATAATGGCTTTACTGACCTTGACGGCCAGCGGGCCGTTCTCGGCGATCCGTTGAGCCAGTGCCTTCGCCGTGTCCAGAGCAGAGCCGGGCTCAGTCAATTCGTTGATCAGCCCCATTGCCATGGCACGATCCGCGCCCATGAATTCGCCGGTCAGCGCGAGCTCCATCGCCACCCGGTAAGGGATTTGAGAGGGCAGCCTGACCAGACCACCGGCTGCGGCAACCAAACCCCGCTTGACCTCCGGGATACCAAACTTGGCGTTCTCTGCGGCCACGATCAAATCGCAGGCAATCGCGAGCTCACAGCCACCTGCCAGGGCGTAGCCCTCTACCGCCGCAATCAGAGGCTTATCAGCTGAACGCTCGGTCATACCGCCGAATCCGCGACCCTCAATCTGCGGGAACTCTCCCGAGACAAAGGCCTTCAGATCCATCCCGGCACAGAAAGTGCCGCCAGCACCGGTCAGCACGCCGACCCGCAATGAATCATCACTGTCCAATCGCTCAAGCGCCGCTGCGACACCCTGCGCGACCGACAGGTTGACCGCATTTTTCGCCCCTGGACGGTTGATGGTGATGACGAGGACGCCGTCCGCCTCGTCAGTCAGTACCGTTGCTTCTTCACTCATATTCTTTGCTCCTGTTATCGGGGCTGCATGCGAATGCCACCATCCATACGGATGCACTCACCGTTAATGTAATCGTTGTCGATGATAGACGTCGCCAGCTGCGCGATTTCTTCTGGGCGACCCAGGCGCTTCGGATACAACACTGACTGCGACAGTGACTCGACGAACTCTGGAGTCAGACCATTGAACAACGGCGTGTTGATCAGACCGGGAACAATCGTATTCACCCGGATACCTACGGTTGAGAGATCCCGGGCTATTGGCACCGTCATGCCAACAATACCACCCTTACTGGCGCTATAGGCGGCCTGGCCCATCTGCCCTTCATAGGCAGCTACTGAGGCGGTGTTGATGATCACCCCGCGCGAACCGTCATCGTTGACGGGATCATGCTTCGCCATGACTTCTGCGCATAACCGCAGCACGTTGAAGGTCCCTGTCAGGTTTACCGCAATCACTTTGCTCCAGACATCCATGGGAAATGGCCCGTCCCGGCCAAGGGTTTTTGCCGCGTTACCGATACCGGCACAGTTCACGTTGATATGGATGGTGCCAAAGGCACTCACAGCAGCCTCAATACCCGCTTTGGCGGAGTCCTCGTCCACCACGTTTACTTTGGCGAAGACGCAGTTGTCTGCGCCAAGCTCAGCGACCATCGCCTGCCCCGCGTCCTC
>JAHEJH010000322.1 GCA_024638905.1 Luminiphilus sp. | reverse complement strand
ATGAGGTCAGTGTGGGTTCCTGTGGCGACAACGCGCCCTTCGTCCATGACTACGATCATGTCCGCCCGCTCCACCGTGGAGAGCCGGTGCGCAATCACCAAGGTTGTACGCCCAACCGATACGGCCTCGAGCGACGCCTGAATGGCGGCTTCCGATTCGTTATCGAGCGCTGACGTGGCCTCATCCAGAATGAGCATCGGCGCATCCTTTAAGACAGCGCGCGCAATCGCGAGGCGCTGCTTCTGACCCCCCGACAAACCACTGCCGCCATCACCCAACGTGGCGTCCAATCCGCCTGGCATGGCCTCCACAAAGGCGGCCGCCTGTGCGGTCTCCAAGGCCTTGTTCAGCGCGGCGTCGGTCACCGTGTCCAGCTGCCCAAAGGCGACATTAGCCCGTACCGTATCGCTAAACAGCACGACGCGCTGCGATACCAAGCCGAACTGTCGACGATAGTCATCGAGCTGAAAATCTGCGATCGGCTGATCATCCAATGTGATGCTGCCAGCGCTCGGCGCGTAAAAACGACACAGCAAGTGCATGAGGCTGCTCTTACCGGCCCCTGAGCGTCCCACAAACGCCACCATCTTCCCCGCGGGGATGTGCAGGCTGACATCTGTGAGCACCGAGCCTTCCGCCCCGGGATAAGTAAAGCTCACCTTATCCAACACGATATCGCCACGGGCGCGCTCAAGTGCGAGCTGACCCTGGTCGGGTTCAGGCGGCGCGTCAATTTGAGTAAACAAATCCTCAGCGGCGGCAAGGCCTCGCTGAATGATGCTCTGCACGTTGGTCAGCGTGCGAATGGGCTTGCCCAACTGGGTCGCCGCGGCAATGAACGCGACCAAAGAACCCGCAGAAAAACCAACGAGAATCGCGGGGTCCAGCGCGAACCAGAACAGCGCCGCCAAAGCCAGTGCCAACAGCACCTGAGCGATCGGCGTTGACACCGCCTGCACGAAAGCCAGCTTCAGGCTTTGCACCCGGTTGAATTGGCTCGCCGCCCGAAAGCGTTCGCTTTGCTGCTCGGTGGCAGAGAACATACGGATTTCGTCAAACGCCTGCATGCTCTCGTTACTGAGTTGGGTCACCTCGCCCATGGAGTCCTGAATGCGCCGGCTGTAGCGACGAAAGTGTCGCCCCACCGCCACGACCACGCCAGCAATCGCCGGGGTGATCGCAAAAAACACGAGGGTTAATTTCCAGTTGAGGTAAAGCATGTAGCTGATCAGTGCCAAGACCGTCAGCCCGTCTCGCAGTATCGTCTTGAGTGCCTCGGATGACGCACCGCTGACCTGCTCCACATTGAAAGTCAGCTTGGAGACCAGTTCGCCCTGCGTGTGGCCGTCAATGAATTGCTTCGGCATGCGGATCAGCGCGTCGAAGACCTGTGTGCGCAGCCGGTGGACCACCCCACGGGCAACAATGTTCATAAAGTAATTGCCAAAGAAATAACCGCTGGCGCGAATCAGCGCACAGACGATCGCCGCGGCGGGCACAGCAATGCGCGCATACTCAACGGGCCCCTTGTCGCCTGGCGGCCACAACCAGTGCGCTGCGTTGGATACAAAACCCATACTGATCTGTGACGCCTCGCCCAGCGAGTCCAGTAAAAACTGGGTGAGATCAGCCAGTAACACGTTGGCAAGGGAGTAAATCAGAAAGCCAATGATGCTCAGCGAAAAGGCGCCACCATGCCGCGCCACGTAACCTAGAAGGCGGCGATACAGGGCCCAGTCGCTCGGTTTTCCTGTTTCTGTTTTCACTATCGTTGCCTAGCGCGTGTTTTCAGTCGCAATGGTCAGGCGCGTGATATTGAGCTGCGCTGCCACATCCATTGCAGTCACCACATACTGATGTGGGGTCATGGCGTCGGCTGACAAGGTCACCCGAATGTCAGTATTGCCGTTCAAACGTTGGCGCAGGGCCGCAGACAGGCCACCCGCGTCGTTGGGCACAGGCTCCCCATCCAGTGTCATGTTGCCCTGCACATCGACAATTAACAGCACTGTGCTGTCACCACTCGCTGGGGCACCTTCTGCCTCAGGCAAATCCACCACCAACTGCGTGAGCTCGGAAAAACTGGTCGAGACCATAAAGAAAATCAGTAACAAAAAGACGACGTCGATCAACGGGGTCAGATTGATCGAGACCTCGGGCCGGCGCAGCTGCCGAAAGTTCACAGGTCGTATTCCGTCTTCTGGTTACTGTGCAGCGCATCGACCAGCTTGATTGCCTCGCGCTCCAGATCCACCACAATCGACTCAATCCGTGCCGTGTAGTGCCGGTGCATCACCAGCGCAGGAATCGCCACCGCCAGACCCGCCGCAGTGGTCAGTAACGCCTCAGAAATGCCGCCGGCCAGCGCATTGGCGTTACCGGTGCCATGGGTGGTGATCTCAGTGAACACGCTGATCATCCCTACCACCGTACCCAGCAGGCCCATCAGCGGTGTAATCGCAGCAATGGTGCCCAGCGCGTTGAGGTACCGCTCAAGACTGTGGATGACATGGGATGCCGCCTCGCGGATGCTCTCGCGCATGACCTCACGGCCTTGGTGCCGATTGGCGAGACCCGCGGCGAGAATAGCGCCCAGTGGAGAGCCCTGACGCAGCGCCTTGAGTCGCTGGGCATCGAGCCCGTCGCCCCGCAGTTGCTGCCAGACAGTCGCTAGCAGGTGCGTTGGCGCGATCCGCTGCTTGTTCAGCGCAAAATGCCGCTCAATACAGATCGCCAGGGCTAATACCGAGCACACCACAATAAAAGGCATGACCCAGCCGCCCGCTGCCAACACTTGATACACAAACAGTCCTCCCTGAGAGAGCCTGAGTATACCGAGCCACCAAGGTCAGCCCCAGACAGCGTTTTGGCAGGTATTTACGGCAATTTCAGCCAATATGGCGCACTAGGACCGCGTGCCGGCGTGAGCTCAGGACTATTGCGCTCCGCGAGGTTGATCTCGATCGCGCCGCTCATCGCTGTGCTCAGCACGCTCGTCTGCTCGCTCGTCTTTACTCGCTCTACCACTTCCTCGTGGGGATGACCGAACGCATTGCCCCTCCCGGCGCTCACAAGGGCCCATTCTGGACTCGCCCACTTGAGCAGCGCATGACTACTGGAGGTACGACTTCCGTGATGGGCCAGCACAAGAATCGACACTGCCAACTCGTCGCGCCAATAACGTACCCACTGCCTTTCGCGAGCGGCGGAAACGTCCCCGGGAATCAATACCGACAAGCCCGGCGTTTTGATCAGCA
>JAHEJH010000319.1 GCA_024638905.1 Luminiphilus sp. | reverse complement strand
GATCCGTTTGTTGTTCAGCTGTGGTTGACGTCTCGATGACTGTCTCCTCGATATCAGGTGCTGTGCGCGGGTTTGGACTTAAATCGGTACTGCCATCACGGCTGGAGGGCATGCTTTGCGCAATATCGCACAACGCGAGACAACCCGCCAAAAAGCGCAGTCTCTAAGAAGTAGAAAGCTAATAAAACAGCGACTTAAAAACCTGGTAGGACCAGACAGATTCGAACCGCCGACCTCTAACCTGTCAAGGCCGATTGGCCGCACCAAGACACCCGTGGATGCATTGAAGTAGGCAAGTGGTTTAAATAAAAGCTCGGTCAGCCGCCACAAAATTTGTTGCGACGTTATTTCATGCGAGGTTTCATGTGATGAGCCATCAATTTTTAACTCAAGCGAAGAGGTGAGGTGAGTATGAGGGCAGCTGTTTTCAAAGGTATTGGGCAATCACTCCAAGTGGAGAAAGTCCCCGATCCATCGCCAGAAGCTAGCGAATTGGTGGTGGAGGTCAGCTATTGCGGCATTTGTGGCACCGATCTGCATTCGACTCGAGAGGGTGCTTTCGCAGCAGAGTGCGACTCGATTTTGGGTCACGAGTTTTGCGGCCATATTGCAGAGATTGGGTCTGCTCTGAAAGGTCAGTGGGAAATTGGCGATCGTGTCACCGCTTTGCCTTTTATTGGCTGTGGGGTGTGTAAATCTTGTGTCAACGGACGTCCTTTCGAGTGCACGCAGGTGAAGTTGACCGGGATGGATAGCCCGGGCGGGTTCGCCGAGTATGTCAAAACGGGTGCCAGCGAGACGATTAAATTGCCTGATGATGTGACAATGGAGAGCGCTGCGCTCATCGAGCCGCTTGCAGTGGGACTTCACGCGGTGCGCGTGGCGCAGCTCAAAGCGGGTGAGCGGGTGCTGATTATCGGCGCAGGGCCGGTTGGTCTTGCTGTATCACTGTGGTGCCAATTCTTTGGCGCAAAAGATGTGTTGGTCTCCGAGATGGCCGAACAAAGACTCGCTATGGCTGCGCAGATGGGTGCGACCGGCACGTTGACCCCGGGCGCGACATTAGGCGAGCAGTTTGCGGACCTGAGTGGAGAGGCCCCAGACGTTATTTTTGAGTGTGTTGGCGCCCCCGGCTTGCTTCAGGAGAGTATCGATATCGCACCGCGCAGATCGAGGATTGTGCCAGTGGGTGTCTGCGAGCAGCCCGACACCATCATTCCACTTCAGGCTTTGGTGAAAGAGCTGAGGATGTATTTTGCGATCGCTTACACCCGAGATGACTTTGAGACTGTCATCGCAATGCTCGGGCAGAAGAGAATAGATGCCACTGCAATGATTACGGATATCGTAAAGTTAGATGATATGCCAGCAGCTTTTGAGGCGCTGAGATCGCCGACCTCACAGTGTAAGGTGCTCACCGAATTATGACCTCACTACGTCAAGAGCGGCTGTCTCGCGATGCGCCAGAGTGGCGGAATACCACCATAGCAATAGAGGCATTCAAGAAGGCTCAATTACACCCCGACAAAGTTGCGATCTTTTTAGAGGACGAGCCTGACGCGACCTATGGCAGTATCGCTGAGGAGGCGCTGAAGCTCATCGCTGCTCTGCATACGCTGGGCCTGCAGCAGGGCGACGTGATCAGCTTTCAGTTGCCCAACTGGCGCGAAGGCGCGGTGATCGATATCGCTGCAGCAGCGCTTGGATTAGTGGTTAATCCCATCGTTCCAATTTATCGAGATGCCGAGCTGCGCTTTATTTTGAGTGATGCCGCCAGCAAGTTGATCTTCATACCCGATCAACACCGAAGCATTGATTACGTCGATATGATCTCCAGGCTTCGCCCGGAGTTGCCGAATCTTGAGACCGTTGTCACCGTGCGAGCTGAGGCCGAATATCCCGGCGCCATCCGGTACGAGCAGCTAACAGATTGTGAACCTGCTGCGCAGGCCGGCTTACCATCTGTCGATCCCAATTCAGTTAAGTGCAGGCTCTACACTTCGGGCACCACGGGCTTTCCAAAAGCGGTGCTGCATAGCCACAACACGTTGATTCGTATTCTGGACAATACCAGCGACCATTCCGGCACCAAGTCATCAGATGTGATGATTATGCCCTCGCCCATTACGCATATTACTGGCTATAGCAGCGGTCTAAATTTGCCCTTCATACGAGACGGACGTTCCGCGCTGATGGAGCGGTGGAACGCAGATAAATGCATTGATTTTATTCATCGCGTCGGTGGCACCATGACGGTTGGCGCTACGCCTTTTCTTCAAGAGTTACTGGATGCCGCAGAGCGACGGGGTGATTCGTTACCAAGCATGAGAGTGTTTTCTTGTGGTGGTGCGGCAGTGCCTCCCGCTTTGGTGTTGCGGGCATACGAAGTGCTTGCAAACTGCCGCACGGTTCGAGTGTATGGCAGCACCGAAGCACCGATCATCACGTTAGGCTGGCTCAATGATGCTCAACTGGCCGCCACGACCGATGGCCATGCTTACGGCTACGAAGTGCGTATTGTCGATGAGAACGGCGACGAGGTTGCCGATGGTACGGATGGAGAGATCACGGCGCGTGGCTCGGGCATGTTTTTGGGCTACGCCGACCCGGATCAAAATACGGAGGCCCACACCAGCGACGGGTTCTTCCATACGGGTGATATTGGCCGCAGGACGGCAGAAGGCGCGATCCTGATTACCGATAGAAAAAAAGACATCATTATTCGCGGCGGAGAAAACATCAGTGCGAAAGAGATTGAGGATTGCCTTCATCTCCACCCTGATATTAAAGAGGCTGCCGTGGTGTCTATGCCTCACGAGCGGTTGGGGGAGGGGGTGTGCGTTTTTCTTATTCTTCACCCGGAGAGCGCGAGACTCGCACAGGAAGACATAGCGGCTTTCACCGAGGCACAGGGGCTTGCTCGCCAAAAAATCCCAGAACGCGTCGAGTTGGTCGAAGATTTACCGCGCACCCCCAGCGGTAAAGTTCGGAAGGACCGGCTCCGTAAACAGTTGTCTGATCCCTCATCCGGGAGTTGACGGCTATTCTGTAGAAGGTCCTCAGATCGAGATTTGTCGAACTGTGGTTCTCGTCCAAACCTACACCCCCAAACGAAAAACCCCCGCCGATGGCGAGGGTTTGTCATTTGGTAGGACCAGGCGGATTACCCAAAACAGGTCTCAGCCTGTTTTGTCCCTGCGGGCTTCGCGCTTGTGGCGCTCGGTGCCAAATGCGCCTGCAGTCGCATTTGACCGAACCGCCGAC
>JAHEJH010000317.1 GCA_024638905.1 Luminiphilus sp. | reverse complement strand
GCACGGCAAAATCCGCAATCTGAGGCGGGCTGTCGCCGTTCTCGCGAAGCTCAACTCGCAGTACTTGACCTCCCTGATCTTCCGCATCCAGTCGCCACAGAGTCTCGCCAATTTGTTCGATGTGGAGGCGTTGGAACGAGGATTGTGAGTCCGTGGAAATGAGCACAGCTGTGTCACCAGACAGCGAGATATCAAAGGCCGAATCCAGTGCGGCCCTCGAAGCTAATAGCCACTGGAAAGGACTGCTTGCCGTCTCGGAAATCGGTCGCTCGACAACCACTTCCAGATCCCAGTCGATCTGGGTCAGGGTCTGGCCATCAGCAAGCAGCAATTGGCTGTCGGGTGTCAGAATCTCCCAGCGAAAGAAATGAGGACGCAGTAACCCAAAGCTGCCGCTGCTTCGCTCCAGCACCTCACCTTCTGGGCTAATAATTTCCTGCGTAAACTGGCCCGCCATTCCCTTGCGCTCCGCCAGGGTCTCCAGCACATCGGCCTGTAACGCTGCAGAAAGCAGCACGGCATAACATCCCAGAATAACCTTCCAGCGCACTTATTCCTCCCGGGGTGCAGGAGCCAGCACCTCGCGCTGGCCATTGGTGCCCATTTCCGAGACCACGCCAGCGGCCTCCATGGTCTCGATCAGCCGCGCGGCGCGGTTGTAACCGATCCGCAACTTGCGCTGCACGGAAGAAATCGAAGCGCGGCGGCTTCGACACACGTAATCGACCGCCTCGTCATACAGCGCGTCGGACTCGGGATCCTCATCACCAGAGGCCGCCGACTGAATCTCGTGCGCCGTGACGGGGGTCTGGCCTCCTTCATCTAGCAACCCGTCAAGATATTGGGGGTCACCTCGTCGCTTCCAATCAGCGACCACACGGTGCACTTCATCATCAGAACAAAAAGCCCCGTGCACGCGCACCGGCACACTGGAGCCCGCCGGCAGGTACAGCATGTCACCGTAACCCAAGAGCTGGTCGGCACCCCCTTGATCAAGAATAGTCCGGGAATCAACCCGCGAGCTAACCGAGAAGGCGATCCGCGAGGGAATATTGGCCTTAATGAGCCCCGTAATAACGTCAACTGACGGCCGCTGCGTAGCCAAAATCAAGTGAATGCCCGCGGCGCGGGCCTTTTGGGCAATGCGTGCGATCAACTCCTCCACCTTCTTACCCACGATCATCATCATGTCGGCGAATTCGTCAATCACCACGACAATGCTGGGCAGTTTTTCGAGCGTGGGATGCTCCTGCTCTTCTTCTGTGAGTTCCAACACCGGGTCGGGTTTCCACATGGGATCGAGCAGCGGCGTTCCCTCTTTCTCGGCTTCCGACACCTTACGGTTGTAACCCTGCAAATTGCGCACACCCAGCAGCGACATCAGCTTGTAACGCCGCTCCATTTCCGCAACGCACCACCGCAGGCCATTTGCGGCGTCCTTCATATCGGTAATAACCGGCGTCAGAAGATGTGGAATGCCGTCATAAACCGACAATTCCAGCATCTTGGGATCCACCAAGATCATCCGTACGTCTGCGGGCGTTGCCTTGTACAGCAAGCTAACGAGCATGCAGTTAACACCCACAGATTTGCCCGAGCCTGTGGTGCCTGCCACCAACAGGTGAGGCATTTTTCCCAAGTCAGCGACAACAGGCGCGCCGGCAATATCGTGACCTAATGCCAGCGTAAGCATGGACTTTGAGTCTTCAAAAGTAGAAGAAGCCAGCACGTCCTTGAAGTTGACCGTTTGTCGATCCGCATTAGGAATCTCTATCCCAACGACACTTTTTCCGGGAATTACCTCCACAACTCTGACAGAAATCACCGCAAGAGAGCGCGCTAAGTCCTTGGCCAAATTTGATATTCTAGAAACTTTTACGCCAGCGGCGGGCTGTATCTCAAACCGGGTGACCACGGGGCCCGGGTACACCGCGACCACCTCAGCGACTATCCCAAAATCTTTCAATTTGAGTTCAAGTAACCGCGAGAGCGACTCTAGCTCATCTGCGGAATAGCCGCGCTGGCCCGCGTCTGATGGGGCATCGAGCAGATCGAGCGGAGGCACCTCACCCGAGACCGGGATATCAAATAGCGGCTTCTGTTTTTCGCGCTCAACTTTGATGCTCGGCGCCGGCGTCTCTTTCGGTGGCTTGATCTTGGGTGGCGCGCGCTTTTTCTCTTTAGCTACATGCTGCTCTATCTGAACTTTGCGCTCCTCGAGCTGCTTCTCGCGCGCGCGACGATCCCGCATGCGATCGAGCCAGGCAAGGCCTTCCCGGTAGGTAAAGCGCGCGCCCTCAATCACCTGACGCCCTAACCAATCAATGACCCGGAGCCAGCTGATATCGGCAAAAACCGTGAGCCCGAGCAGGAAAAGCGTGACCAACACCAGGCGCGCGCCAACCGGATTGAACGCCTGATCGAAACCCGCTCCAATGGCCGCACCGAGAATACCGCCGGCACCCTGAGGCAAACCCGAGTCCCCGGCATCATTGAGCGCGCGCAAGGCCGTTGCCGCAACGATCAGCAGCAACAGGCCTAGAGAGCGAAAACCCAATAACTGCCAGTCAACCGGTTGGCGGTCGTCGTCTGCAAGCAGTAGTGAAACAGCTCGGTAAGCGAGCAGAACAGGCACCAGGTAGGCGGCAGAACCAATCAGCGAGAAAAAAATGTCCGCAAGGAAAGCGCCAGTGATGCCGCCGAGATTGCTGACAGCGCCCCCGGTCCCGCTGGCAGACCAGCCAGGATCGCTATCGCTGTAGGTGAGCAGTGCCATGAGCACGAAAAGACAGGCCGCACCAACGCCAATGAAGAGCACATCGCGAAGCCGGCGGCGGCCAAACGCCTGCCCCTCCTCTAGTTTCGCCGCTGCCGTTTTGCCTCTGCTCGCCACGATCCTGCAACCACCGCTGGAAATCCCTATGCTAGCACAGCGCCCTCCCCCGCATGACCCAATATAAGCCCGAAAATTCATACGCTTATCCCCAAAATCATGACAAAAATTTTGAGCTCGACCCCTGACTCACTGGTCTCCAGCGAGGAGCTGCGCTAACCTAGTACCGCGGGCATTGATGCCCCGCCCCGCCGCAGTAAACGGAACATTTTCATGAGTACACCCTCACACCATCGCCTGATGATTCTTGGATCCGGGCCAGCAGGCTATACCGCCGCTGTTTATGCCGCTCGCGCCAATCTCAATCCTGTCGTGATTACCGGCCTGCAACAGGGCGGGCAGTTAACGACCACCACAGAGGTGGAAAATTGG
>JAHEJH010000314.1 GCA_024638905.1 Luminiphilus sp. | reverse complement strand
CGCCTCGCGCAGGGCCTGCAGATAGGGAAATGGAGGCGCGATGGCAATGCGCAGCTGCGGATTGGGATCGAAGGACCACTGCTCCGAGAAGGCCTGAATCGCGGCGCGACTGCCGTGCTGCTTCCAGTTGCCGATGAGATAAAGGTTGGTCATGGGCTACGCGTGATATTCAACGCGGCGCACGATAACAGAGAGCGGCATGCTTCTCACCCCCTCTCGACGGGGCAATCCGCTCGGACACCCCACTCGGCCCACGAACCGTCATACACCGAAACGGGAGAACGCCCGAGCTCATGCAAGGCCACCGCCAGCAGGCAGGCGGAAATACCTGACCCGCACGTCGTCACAACCGACTGACCGTGACCAGCACCGACATCGTCAAAAAGTGACTCCAGCTCAGAATGTGACTTCAGGACCGTAGGATCGCCGCGTAGGATCTGGGCGTAGTGCAAATTCTTTGAGCCCGGGATGTGACCCGGGCGCACGCCTTGCCTCGGTTCCGCCTCCTCGCCGGCAAACCGGGAAGGGGAGCGCGCATCGACCACGATGTGACTCCCGGATGACAGTGCAGCCTGAACACCTTCCACATCGGCCAGCCACGCCGGCTGATGCACCGCGACAAACCCCACGCCGGGCTTAGGCACCGATGCCCGGCCCTCTGCCGCGTCATAGCCAGCGGCAATCCAGCCCGGCAGTCCGCCCTCAAGAATCTGCACCCTGTCATGACCAAATACGCGAAACATCCACCAGGCCCGAGCGGCAGAAAACAGCCCCTTGCCGTCATAGACCACCACCCGGCTGCTCGCGCCGATACCCAGCGCCTGAACACATTGGGTAAATACCGGCTCACTGGGCAGCATATGGGGGCACGCGTGATCCAGATCAGCAACGGTATCGATGTCAAAAAATTGGGCGCCGGGAACACGGCTAGAGAGGAACTCTGCCCTGGGATCGCGGCCGTCCGCGGGCAAATACCAAGACGCATCCACAACATTGAGGTCAGACCTCTCCAGCTGTGAGGCGAGCTCTGCGGGCGATATAAATGTATTCAACTCGGGCATTTTCAGGTTCTCGCGCGTGAAGAAGGGGCAGTGAGTCAGCGTTCGGCAACGTAATAGCGCTTACTCGGTTCTTCCCCTCCCATGGATCAGCAATTGTATGGGCTGACCCAGATCTTGGAAACCGGAGCACTGCCCTGCCAAGGCGACACCCGCGGCTCTGCTGCGGGTAACGCGACTGCCATGGGGTTTTCATTCACTGTCGACTTTGGTCACAATGGCCGACCTTCAATATCAACACCCCGCATGGGGCCCCAGAGGAGACAGCTATGCCCAACACGACGATTACCTGCGCCGATGGATTTGAACTCGGCGCCTACGAGGCGAGCCCCTCGGGCGCGGCGAAAGGCGCTGTCGTGGTCATACAGGAAATCTTTGGCGTCAACTCGCACATTCGTTCCGTTGTCGACGGTTACGCTGAAGCGGGTTTTTATGCCATTGCCCCGGCCATTTTTGACCGTCTGGAGCGAGACGTGCAGCTGGGCTATACCGAAGACGACATGACTGCCGGTATCGAGCTCGCCTTTCAAAAGCTGGATATGAGCCAGACCCTGGCAGATCTGCAAGCCACCATTGACGCCGCTGCGAATCATGGAAAAGTCGGCGTCGTGGGATACTGCTTTGGCGGTCTGCTGACGTGGCTATCGAGCTGCAACCTGAATCAGGTGTCGGCGGCGTCCGCCTACTACGGTGGCGGTATCCCAGATAACGCCGAACTCACACCTTCCTGCCCAATCATCCTGCACTTTGGTGAGCAGGACGCCCACATCCCTATGGATTCTGTGGCTGCATTTCAGGAGAAGCAGCCCGATTTACCAGTGCACGTATACGCAGCGGATCATGGCTTCAACTGTGATCAGCGAGACGCCTATGATTCAACGGCAGCGAGCCAGGCCAAAGAGCGAACGCTGACATTGTTTAACGACACCCTCGCCGCCTGAGCGCTAGCGTGAAGATCGGCGTCATCGTCGGGAGCCATCGCACCGAATCCCAGAGCGCAAAAGTCGGTCGGTTTCTCAGCGAAGCGCTCTCTTCCGAGGACGGAGTCAGCACGTGGACACTGGACCTCGGCAAAACCCCCTTGCCGATGTGGGACGAAGAGTTGTGGAGCAATGGACCTCAATGGTCCATGCTGCCGGCGCTCAAATCCCAGCTTGACGCCTGCGACGGGTTCATTGTGATTGCGCCCGAGTGGCACGGCATGGTGCCCGCAGCGCTGAAGAATTTTTTCTTGTTGTGGGCCGCTACCGGCGAGCTTTCTCACAAACCTGCTCTCCCCTGCGCTGTATCAGCGGGGGAAGGCGGCGCCTATGTGATCTCCGAACTCCGGATGAGCAGTTACAAAAATAACCGACTCTGCTGGATCCCTGAGCAACTGATCGCTCGACAAGTGAAATCCGTGTGTAACGCCGACACCGCGCAAAATGATGCGGCACTCCATGACATCTTTGCCACCCGAAGTCGTTACGCGCTTAACTTGCTGCTTGCCTATGCCGGGGCATTGACCACCGTCAGAGAGAGCGGCTTGATCGACCACGATACTTTTATGAATGGCATGTGATCGCTAACAAGCCCAATTAGGACAACGCCCGATAACCCCCGCTGTAGAAGATAAGGGGGTCAGCCTCTACTGATTCGAACTGCAAGACTTCTCCGACGATGATGTGGTGGTCCCCGCCGGGATGGACGGCGTAGGCCGCACAGGTGAAATGCGCCAATGCATCAATCAGCTTCGGCTCGCCCTGCGGCCCGGTTGTGAAGTGCTCGGCTTGCGCACCGTGCCCGCCGCGCTGGGCGTATTGGCTGGAAACCGCACCCTGCTCCGAGCTCAATACACTGATCCCGAAGTGCTGGCACTCCGTGTACACCGCCAGGTGGTCCGAGGAGTTCTGGATACTCCACAGCACCAGAGGCGGATCCAGAGAGACCGAAGAGAAAGAGTTCACAGTGGTTGCCAGCGGCCCCAGCTCGGAATCGTCTACCGTCACCAGACAAACACCGGTCGCAAATTGCCCTAGCGCCTGTCGAAAATCACCTGCATCCATGGTCATGAGCGCACCTTCCGCAACGGACGCCATACGCCCGTCTTCACTGACAATCTGTTTATGTTGCGCAAGGGTTTCAGCCCTGCCCCGGATCTCACCATTACCGATCTAGGCCGCCCATCAGGATGTATTTAATCTCAAGATAGTCATCGATGCCGTATTTG
>JAHEJH010000311.1:890-3282 GCA_024638905.1 Luminiphilus sp. | reverse complement strand
GATGATGCCCGCGCCGCTGGCCGATCAGGTGGTGGCGACACCCAAGTCCCCGATGTTCGGTGAGCCCGAACAGCATCAGCTGGGCATGCAGCGCTTTGCAGAGAACTGTCACTTCTGCCACGGTGCGTTTGCGGTCAGCGGCGGCGTTATCCCCGATCTTCGCTGGTCGGCCATCTCAGCAAATGAGCAGGCCTGGGATCGGGTCGTGCGCGAGGGTGCGCTGGAAAAGCAGGGCATGGTCGCTTTCTCCGACCACCTCACCAAGGAAGACACCGACGCTATTCGCGCCTACGTGATACAGCAAGCTTGGCTGGCAGTGGCCAACGGCAATGCATCGGCCCCCGGGGCCTACTGAACCACCGCCCGAGGGTAGACCTCAGTCTGGGGTCTGCCCGAGATGAAAGGCCACTAGCGCCGCGGTCACCGCAACGTTGAGTGACTCCACACCGTTCGCCATGGGGATAGTGAGGCGGGTGTCAGCCAAGGCCGCGACCTCCTGGCCAATACCGTCGCTTTCACCCCCGAGCACGCAGACCAGGCTGCCGGCGGCTTTGAACTCAAATAGCGACGTTGCCGCCGAGGCCTCAAGTGTAGCCACTTGATAGCCTTTGGCCTTAAGCGCGGTCACCGCGGCGGCCGTCGAGTCACAGCGGATGAGAGGGGCGCGGAACACATTTCCCGCCGAGGCTTTGATGACGAGGGGCCCCAGTGAGGCGATGCCGCGTTTGGGATACAGCAGTCCGTCCACCCCAGCCGCGACCGCCGAGCGAATGATCATCCCGACGTTCTGCGGGTTGGTCACGCCATCCAGGGCCAAGACGGATCTTGGCTTTTCCGGGAGATCCATGAACGCCTCGAGGGACATAAAGTTGGGACACACTACATCGAGGGCAACGCCCTGGTCCTGCTTCCCGTTTTTCGAGATCCGCGAGAGCGCCTGCCGGTCGTGGTAGCGAATGGCGATACCCCGTTGCTCTGCTTCTTTGATAATTTGCGCGATAATGCCGCCGGATCGGTTGCTGTCGGCCAGATGCAGGCAGTGGATCGTCAGCGAAGTGTCTTCCAATGCCTCCAGCGCGGGCTTTCGGCCGAAGAGCGTCAGACCCCTGCCGGGATGCCACGCTGCATTGGACTGTTCAGGCATGTTCACCCCTATCGGAGAAACCATCATGCTGCCGCTCACACTTTACACCACATCCGGCTGCCATCTCTGCGAGCATGCCGAGGCGATTCTTGAGCAGGGCGGCCATGATTTTCAGGCGGTGGATATCGCCGATGACTTGAGTCTGATGGAGCAGTATGGCGTACGAATCCCGGTCGTGAAGGACGATTCGGGCCGCGAATTGGGGTGGCCCTTTGACGGGACGCAACTCGAGGCGTTTCTGATGGGCGAATAACGCTCAGTCAGCATCTTTGCTCAGGCGGTTGCATTGCTTACCGGTCTTGCTGATTGATAACCTGATCTGCCACATCAAGGATCGGATACGGAGCAATATGAATGAACAAACCCGCTGACTTGGTATTTACGCCGACAACCAAAGCACCGGAGCCCGAGCTTGGGTTTGAGCCCATTCCTGTTGATCGTTATATCGACCCGGTATTTCTCAAACTGGAGGATGACTGTATCTGGTCGAAAACCTGGCTGCTGGCCGGTGCGGCTTGCGATGTCGCCGAGCCGGGTGATTTTTTTGTTTTCGAAAACCTTCGAGAGTCAATTCTTGTGACCCGCGCAGAAGACGGCGTCATTCGTGCGTTCTACAACGTTTGCCAGCACAGGGGGAACCAGCTGAAGGCATCGGGGTGTGGAAATTCTCCCTACCTGAGCTGTGGCTTTCATGGCTGGGAATACCATTTGGATGGCAGCATCAAAGAGATACCCGAGGCGCACGACTTTCCTCAGGGTGTGCCCGCAGAGGAGCTGAGCCTTAAAGAGGTCAGATGCGAAGCGTGGGGAGGGTTTATCTGGATATCGATGGACCCGGATATCGAGCCTTTGGTCGAATATCTCGGTGTTGTCCCTGAACATCTTGCGCCCTACGAAATGGAATCTATGGTGCTGGTTTCTGACGAAACCGTAGAGTGGAACTGCAACTGGAAGACATCCGTCGATATTTTTTCAGAGACGTATCACGTGCGCGGCGTGCACCCTGAATCGGAGTATCTTGCCGACGACGTCAATGTACAGATGGATCTGTACGGGGCGCATAGTCGGTTCATCGCGCCCATGTATATCCCCAGCCCCCGTAAAATTGGCGAGGATAAAGCGCTCAACCAGACGATGGTGGAATACCTGAAATCAGAGGGGTTCCCGGTCGAGTCTTTCGAAGGTGACGTGACCAGCCTGCGCGGCGCAGTGGCGGCCCACAAACGCTCAATGACGAATGAAAACGGC
>JAHEJH010000311.1:0-880 GCA_024638905.1 Luminiphilus sp. | reverse complement strand
TTCCGAATATCACGTTTAATCTTTTTGGCGAGCAGATGTGGATGTTTCGTCATCGCCCGCATCCGACTGACCCTGACAAGATGTATTTCGATCGCATGATCTTTAATCGTGTTCCCAAAGGTGAGGCTACAGCTGGGGCGAAAGCCGGCGCAGTCGATCTGTTCGTCGAGTTGGGTGATGGCAGTATTGATGGGCGCCCTGAGCATAATTTTTATCGTTATGGCGAGCAGTCCTCAGGACTCTTGCTGGATCAGGATGCGTCGTGTCTTGCCGGCGTACAGAAAGGTCTGCATTCACGTGGGATGACGGGGCTCTGGATTTCTCATCACGAAAGACGGATCCGCAACTTTCATTATTGGTGGGAAAAGTACATGTCGGAGCAAACCCTGACATTGCGGACGGTCGACTGACCACTGGCCTGTGTCGCAACCAACTATTGCTATTTCCGCATCAATGCCTGCGCTAATAACCCTGCTTACTTCGTCGCGCTGGTCTCGCGTTGCTTGTCAGCGTTTCCTTTATCAGCGCTGGCAAAGCTGGCCGTTCATGACGCCAGCTGGTCGGGGTTCCCTCGTCAGTCCTGGCTGTGCGTTAGGGTGCCATGTCGACCTTTACTGCGAGGACATCACACTCGGCGCCGTGCATGACGCCGTCGGTGGTGGACCCCAACAGTAGCGCTAGGCCCCATCTCGCGTGGGTCCCCACGACGATCAGGTCACAGGCAACGGCCTTGGCCTGGGTGGGTATCTCTGACTCTGGGCGACCCGTCACCAGATGGCGGTTGGCCTCTGGGATCGACAAGGTAGAGCAGAGCTTTTCCAACTGCTCTTTAGCTTGGCCCTGAATCTCTTCCTGAATGGCAGAAAAATCCATGGGGATA
>JAHEJH010000309.1 GCA_024638905.1 Luminiphilus sp. | reverse complement strand
ATTTGAGCATGTTTAACACGCCCGTATCGAGCATTAGATACTGCCCTTTGATCCCCATCAGCGTGCCTTCCACAACCGCCTGTTTATCGAAATTGTGTGCCTTCACCTTCTCTGGCCAGCTCAGCACCGGATAGCTGATTTTGGTCTCTGGGGCGTCCTCCAAAAGCTGAAATGCCGCCTCGCCGTGCTGCAACTGCAGATCGGCTATCCCCTGCGCACAACTTGTCATCAATTGCTGACGTATTTGCTCCAGATCCTGATCCGCGCCGTTGCCTTTCAGCATGGTCTGCCACGCCGTGCGGTCACCAACTTCCTTGGCCAGCAGTACTTCCAATAGCCCCGAGAAATATCGCGTCTGCACCCGTGCAATGGGTTTGGCTTGCGTAGCGCCCTGATCAATCCAGCGGGTCGGCAACTGGGTTTCACGCGTGATACCCACTTTCACGTTGGAGGTATTGGCCAGATACACAATATGGGGCACCTGACAGTGATTTTCGGCCCAGTCGGGTTCCCTACAGGTTCCCTCCGCCAGATGACACTTCTCCGGGCTGACAATACAGCTATCGCACGCCGCCAGTTTGCGAAAGCACGGAAAGCAGTAGCCCTGATTAAAACTTTTCTTGGTGAGTCGGTCGCAGGCAACACACTCAATCCTGCCCGTGAATTCAAGGCGCAGAGATTGCCCGAGCTGGTCGTTCAGGCAGAGCGCCCCCTGCTCGGGAAATACGGTGTAGCGGACCGTTTCCGCCAACTCGGTTTGCATCTTTCTCAGGCAACCCTGCCAGTCAGTCATGATTCGGCTCCTTCCACGACAGCGGTTGGGGATCATCACAGCTATCCCCCGCTTTGGCTCCCTTGTCGATAAAGCCCACCCGTTCGTTTGGCGGCAGGTGGATTTCACCCCAGGTGATCACCGCCTGCATGGCATGCTGACGCTGCTCTTCGGTTAATGCTCTGCCATCCGGCCATCGGCCAGTCGACAGCGAGGTCACCAACTGGTCGTAAACCTGTCGATCCATTTGCTGAACCGATTGTCGATAGTCATCCGCCACGCTCACCGACTCCCGAATAATGTGGGCAACCCACTGATCACGACTCCCAGGACCCAGCCGGCCAATAGCCCCCCCACATGGGCGCCATTAGCAATCGCGCCCACACCGATGAACTCCATGCTTCCTACCATCCCGATCAGCAGCCAGATCATCATGAAAGCGAAAATGGCCATAGGCGGCGGCGTGATCCAACCGGGCCTGCGCCACTGGGTCGCCATGATCAGACCCATAAAGGCGTAGACCACACCGGACATGCCGCCGAACACGGAGGGCCCCTCCCACAAGTACTGGCAATAATTGCTGAGCATCGCACTGATCACATAGAGGCCAAGCAGGTTGACCGTGCCCAGTCGGTGCTCAATCCGCTGGCCAAACTCCCACAGCCACAAGCAATTAAAGACCACGTGCAACCAGCCAAAATGAATCAACGTGGGGGTCACCAGACGCCACCAGTCCCCCCACTCACCAAATGCAACGTAGCCTCCAGCGGCACGAAATGGCACGAAATTAAATAACTCCAACATCCCCACCCATTGCAGTGGGTAGAAAAGCAGGAAGCAAACACTGGTCGCTACCACCAGAAAGAAGGTGGCAGGCGCGCGTTGAATCGCCAAAGGCGCGCTATTTAACGAGGGCATCTGACCAGCGAAGTTTGTCTCGGCAGCTGGCATAAAAGCTGTACCCCGGAGGGTGCAGCAAGGTCAGTTCGCGGGCCTTTTTACGAATGCGGACAGAGTCACCCGGGAGCGCGGTGATCGAGATCTGCCCGTCGCAGGTGATGGGTGGGTGGATGTCATTGCGGGACACCACATCAATGCGAATTTCGCTCTGCCCACTCACCACAATCGGGCGACTGGTTAGCGAATGCGGGAACATGGGTACCAAGACCAAGGCATCGAGGCCGGGGTACATGATCGGGCCACCCGCTGACAGTGAATAAGCGGTCGAACCCGTCGGCGTCGCCACCAACAGTCCATCAGCATTGAGCCGATAAACAAACTCGCCATCGATACTGAGCTCAAATTCAATCATCTGCGCCGACGCACCGGAGTTCACGACGATGTCATTCAAAGCCTCGCCGCGTCCAATCACCTGCTCGCCGCGCCAAACTTCGGTATCTAATAAAAACCGCCGCTCGCTGATAAAATCGCCGTCGAGTACCGCACTTACTTGATCAATCAATTCGTCGGGGCTGACATCCGTCAGAAATCCGAGGCGTCCGCGATTGACCCCGATTACTGGCGTGTCGTGCTTGACCAGTGTCCGGGCCGCACTCAGCAAACTGCCATCACCGCCGATCACAATGGCCAGATCCACCATCGCACCGATTTGGTCGCGAGACTCCATTTCCCGCTTTTCAAAGTGAGACAGCGTAGCCATACGGTCTTCAATAGTGACCTGCAGCCCGCGATCATCCAGCAGGTTGAGGAGCCCGGAAACAACCTCCTCAACGCCGGGGTGCTCCCGGCGCCCGAGCAGGCCCACGTGGTTAAAAGTCATGGTCATTACCGGGGGGCTTGATCGCTTCGTTCATCTGCTCACCCGCTCCTCTGATACTCGTAACAAAGCGCGGCGCAGATCGTGCGCCACCTCGAAGTCAGCCAATTGTAACGCTGCAGTCCGGGTTGCGGCACTGGCATGCAGTCGCCAAAGCGACTCGTCCTTCATGAGTTGATGCACGGTCATAGACATCTGCTCCGGACCCGCGGCAGCCAGTACGCCCTCTCCCAGCTCGGCGTGCGCGCGCCGCACCCCCTCCCGGGTAGTAATAACGGGCAATCCCTGAGACATGGCATTGACCAGCTTGGTATCCACGTGCTGCTCGAACATTAGCGGCTCAATGACGGCCCGACAGCCCAAATCGCGCACCTGCTGTCGACTTCCGCTGTGAAGATAAACGTTATTGTTAGCGGCGGCCAGCTCTCTCAATGGCGATGGCGGTGCCATACCGACGAGGTGCAGCTCGGTGTCAGCGAGCGTGCGTTGCCCCGGGGTCCACACCTCTCTCAGCAACCACTCGAGACTGGCCAGGTTGCGGTCGTCGCCGAGATAGCCGGCATAACCCACCCGCTGGTGCGTTCCGCCCCAAGTTGTCGGCTCTCCCAGCACGATCTCCGGTCTGAACTGACCAAAAGAGGGGTTCAGCTGCCTGAATGACAGTCCTTGCGCCAATAGTTCGCCCGCGACCTCGGGTTTCGCGAACACAGCCAATACCGACCGGAGTGCGGCCTTC
>JAHEJH010000306.1 GCA_024638905.1 Luminiphilus sp. | reverse complement strand
CACCTCGGCCACCGAGCGTCCGAAGGCGTCCAGAATGAGCCTGCCTGGAAGGTCGGCTACCTCCGTCGGCAGATTTTGGGGGTCCATTTCAAAAAGGTGAACCCAGTGCGCGCCTTCCGTATCCAGGACGTAGCACTTGTAGTCCGACCACTGCTGCGCTTGGGCACAGAACGAACACACCACCAAAGCCGCACCCACACACGCTTTCAATGATGGTGACATCATCACCAGCACTCCTCGGGCGTCTTCGCGCCGTTTCCTGTGAGCGTCAGAGTAGGGCAGCTGGCATCTAAACTAGCCTGACTCCCCTGCGCTGTCGCGGTGAGCGTGAATGACACCGCGGTCACTGCGACAGCCACCTGATACCGCCCGCCCTCGGTGACAGCAGGATTATTGGCTTCCCCCAGCGCGGTCAGGTCCGCGGCATACTGCCGCTGATCAAGATAGTACTGCTCCTGAAGATTCGCGAGCCGATGCAGCGCAGTATGAGCCTCGGCACGATAGCCACGCCCCGCATAACTCTGATAGCTCGGGTAGGCCACAGCGGCAAGAATCGCCACTACCACCACTGCGATCATCAATTCCAAGAGCGTAAAGCCGGCGTTAGCACGCATAGTCAATCTCCGTATTGATAATAAATACGCTGCGGTGTGAGCGTCTGCTGGGTCGCGATCGTGCCGGCGTTGTCGTCACCGGCCCCCACGCCCACCAAATACAGGCTGGGGTCCCACGCCCCCTCATCATCCTCGTCGGGTGGCGGCACCAGCACCTGCGGTGTGTCTGGCAAACGTGCGCCGACACTCATCCAGGTGAGGCGTCGACCTTCCTGCAATGAGAATGCATAAAGGAAACCCTCACCAGCGGTCACGCAGGCCTCTGCTTCCTCCAAGTTACCGGGGACAAAGGTGGTGAAATATGCCTGTCCGGCGATCAAAGTGGGCGCCGACAGCGACTTCTCTTTTGCCGCCAACGGCACATACCAGCCGCGCCGCTCGCCTAGATTCAACTGTGCCGTCAGCAGTGCATCGTCATCTGCTGCACTGCTGAATGGGTCCCCAGCAACACTATAGAGGTCAGCCACCCGGATCGGCGCAGGCGCGGGATTGTCGTCCTCATCAAACGTTTGCGTTTTGATCGACCTGTCCTGCAAGGCAAACAAGTAATTTTGGGTACCTTCCCCATTGGGCTGCGTCCGGTCGCCGGAGCCGACCAGTACGGCGTCGTAGGGTGTTTCACGCGCCGTCGTGACACTGACCTCCTCCCCGTCCTGGTCTACTAGAATGGTTTCTATGAGCGAAAAAGTCGTTTGCGTAACGGTGACATCACCGAAGAATCGTCGATCATCCACGTCCGTGGCGCCACCCAGTTCTGCAAAATGGATGGCAGACCAATCACCGGGGTCTCCCGTGGGCATATCAACACGCCAAATATTGCCGCCCGTATCCGGCGCGTATAGCCTGTCAGTAAACCCGTCACCGTCGCTATCCAGAACTGTCACCTTGGCGGCAATGCTGTCAGCCACCGGCCACGAGGTCACAGAGGATCCTCCGCCGGACTCGGCTGAAAAACGGTGCATGAGCTCCCCGGTTTCGGCGTCGAGAAGGAAAATGGCACGACCCATGGCGTCGAAAGTCCCCACACCCGGTGCATCCTTGTTCACGTCGTAGCCACCACCCACAATCATGACAGGCGCGTCCCTCCCGGGAACCTTCGTAATGACCGGCTCAGACCAGGTCTGACCCAATTCAGACATACCCGGCGACTGCGAACTCACTGACCACATGAGCTCCGGAGAATCCGGGTCTGATATATCCAATGCGTAGTAAGCTCGGCCGCCGCGACGCAGACCGAAAAACACCCACACCTTGTCGGCCCCGGGCTCGATATTGCCGTCGGCATCCTCGTCGAAAACATAGGCGGTTGCTGCGCCGTCCACACCGTATACGGTGTGACCACCGGTTTGCGCGTTGGTGCGGAGTTCCCTGAGGGTCGGCAGCATGTCAGGCAGGTAATAGGACCAGCTCTCATCGATGCTGCCGCCATTGTCTTGAAACATGTGGAGATAGCCGTGATTGGTGCCCATCAGCACCCGCACGCCCTTCGCATCCCCAAAACTGAGTGCCAGCGGCTTGGAATGTAGAGGATCACCAATCACGTCCAAGCGCGTTTCTGATCGGTTCCCATCGCCATTGTCATCATCGACATCCTGCCCCAGCAACCAGTCGATGTAGTCGCCCAGCTCGTCCGCTTCAGAAATACCGATCGCCGACAGCAACGCTGCCTCGCCGCCGACAGCCGCGGCAAGGCTATCCCCGTTCATCTCAACCAGCTCGCCGGTGACGCCAGCCGGGTTGGTCAGCACCCGTCGACCGCTGCGATCGATCACGTGCTCCATCGCGCCACCAATCAACACATCGTTACCATCTCCACCGCTCGATGCCTGCGAGCAGATCGCAGAGGACGTCCAGATACTGCAGGCGCCGTCGGCGATACTCCCCTCGGCGCTAATGGCCAAGCTACCGCGCTGATCCACCACCCTGCCGTCGCTGGCAATACGGAGCTTTTTCAGATTCCCCGCCCACCGTGGCCTGTCAGAGGGCAGAAACATGGCGTAGTAAATCGCGTCCAGCGTCTGAGTGCGATCGAAGCTGTTCGCCGCGATGGAGGGGGATGTAAAACTCGAGTTAACGGCCAGAATTTCACTGAAAATTTGTTGCAGTGACCCTTGCAACGACAGCGCATCCTCAGCCGCGTAGTACCGCCCTCCCCCCCGAAGCGCCGTCTCCTCCAGCAGTGCCGCGGCGTCTGCCGCACCCTGAGAAAATCCAATGGTATAGGTCACCACTTTCTGGCTACCTTGCAGCGCATCATTCACATCGTTTTCTTGCAGCCAGCCCGCAACACCCGCGAGATAGCTCCCATCAAAGCTATCCGAGCCACTTAAACCCAGCTCAGACCGAATGAGACTGTCATAACTGTCGTCGCGGGTCGGTTCGCCGTCGGTGATGAGAATGACATAAGACTGAGGCTGACAACCCTGCATCGGACTCACATAACGCGAGCCATTGGTGATGCTGGCATCAGCCGCTGGCGTCTGGCTTCCACCCTTGTTACCACCCAGCACTACCCCGCCGGAGTAGTAGCGATAAGCCTCAAATAGCGATTCGCAGAGCGGCGTCCATGTTTCCGCATTGAGTCTGCTCACGGTATCCACCAGTGCAGCACGATTAGGATCCGTCATTTGCCGCACGCCCGAGGCGATGCGCCCGCCGTCATCACTGCCAATT
>JAHEJH010000020.1 GCA_024638905.1 Luminiphilus sp. | reverse complement strand
CTCTGGTCCAAGATGCCGGGACAGAATCTCCGCCAGCACCCGCTGTCCCGCTTTGGAGACAGCGTAGTCCCCTCGGTTGGGATAGGCCACTGCGACGTACTTTTCTCCACCGAAGTAGCTCGATACGTTGAGAATCGAGCCCTTGCCCTTGTCCTTCATCACCGGCCCGAACTTGCGGATCAGTGAGTAGTTGGAAATGAGGTTGGCTTCCATCGTGCGGTTCCAGTCCGCTAGGGTCATATCGACCACCATCTCTTCCGCGCCCGAGATACCGGCGTTGTTGATCAGGAAATCGACATTGCCGAAGAGCTCGATGGCATGGTCATACAATGCGTCCAGCGCTTTGGGGTCGCCCACATCGATATCGGCCATGATGCGGACCCGAGTCTCTGCTTGCGGATAACCAATGCCGCGCAATTCTTCAACGATCTCGTCACGCGCCTCTTCCAGCTTGGCTGCACTTCGTGCACTCAGCAGCACGCGACAGCCAGCGATTGCAAGGTAACGGCCCAATTGCAGACCGATACCCAGACTTCCGCCCGTGATAACGGCCGTTTTACCTTTGTGCAAGCCAGGCAATACGCGCATCAGCGGCGTTGGCATGGATTCTTTGCCCGTGGCCCGCTTGATGCTTTTTGGGATCCACAGGTTAATGGGGTCCATCTGGCGCACGCGGTTGGTCAGCGTTGCGGCCCAGTCTGCGGCAAAGGTCAGGTTGTCTTTGTCTGTGCTGTCATAGCGCACCAACTGGTTGGGGCGCACCGCCCATTCGAGTTCACCGGCATTCAGCAGCGTTTCATCCTCATGACGCCAGCCACGAATCAGCGCTTCGATCGACGCTCGAATCACCTCATTGAGCAGGTTGCCCTGAGCGTCATTGCCGTTGGTCGCGTAGGTGATGGCCGGTGGCTCGCACTTGCCGAACCAGCGAGACAGATTGCTCGCAAACATACTGGCAAAGGCGACGGGCGCAACCACTTCGTCTCGCACAAAATTTTCAACATCTTCATCGGTCGCACCACTGAGGGACGTTCCATAATGCCCATTAGGTTTGCGCGGCAGCACGATGACGCCATCGAGTCGACCAAAGTGATCGTCAATGAATTGCATGGTGCGGTCGACTGATTCTCGACGAAGGGGGTCAAGATGCGATAGCTGGATCTCATCGAGTCCCTTGGACTGAATGAGCGAGCGTGCATGCCCCACTGACTCGAGTGAGCGGAACGCGAGTAACACGTGCGCGCCACTGTTAATCTGTCGCTCGGCGTAGGTGAGCGCCTCTTCGTAATCGGATCCGCCCAGAATCAGCACCACATTGTCGGTCAGGTCCTCTAGCCGTTTATCCGGCCAGGAGACCAACTGTGAGCGACTTTGCGCCGGTACCTGCATGCCGTTGGTTACCTCGACATGGTGGCCAGATACTGCAGCAGATTCCTCCGAGGCCAGCCAGACGATCCCGTTGGCGACGTCGGTCGGCGTGGGGTAACGATATTCCAAACCTTCCTCACCAGTGCGGGTGGTAATCATCAGATCACGGAATTCTTGACTGGTGCTGCCAGGTGGGATGTTCTGCAGCTCGTCCATGGTGGCAAAAACAGTGTCGATCCGCTCCGATTCAATGGGGCCCGGGAACAACGTATTCACCCGAATACCGCGCTCTTCGCCCAGCTCCAGTGCCAGACCTTTACCCAGTGCGTTGAGGCCGGACTTGGGGACCACGTAAGGAATGCGCCCGTAGTAGTGGGTTCGCGAAAAGATGGTCGAAACATTCACGATGGTTCCGCCATCGCTCAGGTGAGCCGCGGCGGCCCGCGCCATATTCCAGGGCGCGCCAAGCAGGTTCATTGCAGAGTCGAACATGGTCTGGTCTGATCCCGCTGCCCGCATTTCCACATCGGTGAAGGGAATATCTCGCAGTGTGTACTTGGGACCCGCCGCGCCGGCGTTATTCACCAACACATCGAGCCTGCCAAAGGTCTCGACTGCCCGGGAGCAAATATCACGGCAGACCTGGGGGTCAGCGCAGTCGCCGACAATCGTGGTAATGCTCTCTGCGTCAAAGCCTTCTTCAGCCAGTTCCTCGACAAAGGCGTCTAATTTGCTCTGGTCGCGACCGGTCATCGTGACCAGCGCACCTTCGCGTAGCAAATGCCGCGAGATATAGCGGCCAATAGACCCCGCCGCACCTGTCAGGATGACAGACTTGTTCTCGAGCCGACGTCCGACGAGAGACTGCGAGGTCACCGCATTGGAAAGATTGGACATGTCGTTCATCTAAGGGCTCCGGCTGATCCAGTTTCGACTTTGGTAATCTCTTCACCGCGCTCGGCTGCGTCACGCAGCGCCCAGGCGCGGTAAAGCTCGTCTTTGGTTTTGAGGCCCATACGCGGGAGCGCATGGGTCACCACATAGTTCGCACCGCCGTGGCGGTTTTCCCACATCGCCTGGTGAATCTCGGCGATGTCTTCGACGGGTCGCGCCAGAGGCGGCAATACGTCGATCTGCGCGGCGGCGATTCGCTGCTGCATTTCTGCAAATTCACGCGCCGTATTGAGGTGCGTGCCGCGAATCTCTGCGCTGGGCATAATGATGCGACGTTGGCGCATCCACACCTGCGGGGCATAGAAGGTAAAGCGCTGCCCGCTGAGCTCCTCGGCATACACGACCTTGCCCACATTGGGTTTCACCAGCGAGGTAGCGAGAGCGAGGCCATCGCGCCCCGCACGCTCGAACACCACATCGGGCAAGCCGCGCTTGTCCAGGGTGTTGCGCAGGAAGGGTGCGATCGCTGAACCAATTGGTTTGAGCGTGCGATCCGAGAACAATCTCACGGCTTCCTTGAACGCCTGCGACTCGGTGAATGGGTTGGGCATTTGCGCAAACGGCCCCGGCGGGTCGTAGTCATCGCCCAAACGTCGCTCGATCTCCTCAAGACTCACCACGCCTTTCACCTGCGCGCCAAAGCCGAGGGAGTTCACAAACTCACGCTGCGGGACGGTATCCACCAGAACGGCAATTTGCGCGCCGCGCTGGCAGCCGACCTCAATGGCTTCGATTGCTACGCGGTCGACAATGCCATCCTCGGCGCCGGGTCCGTAAACAATCAATAAACTCTGACCCGCGCGGAGCCCAGCACGGGTGAACATCTCAGACGGACTCGAGCTGCCTTTCTTACCCATGAAGGTGAAGCGATAGCCCGAGGACGCGCCATAAAAGGTGAGTACACCGCCTTCACCTAGCGTTTGGAACGAGCGGGGGAACGCGGTTTCACCGGCGTGGGACACCACATAGTCGACACTGCCACCGGCAGCGGTCTCCGTGGCCGCGACAAAACCCGCACCTTGCGATTCCCAGTTCGCCCACTCGGCGGGGTCATCGGGTACCGGGGTAAAGGCGTCTGCCCACTGCGGATCCTTTCGGTCCACGGCGGCACCGCCAACGGCTTCAACGCGCGCAGCGCGCTCGGCATTGGAGACCATGCCTACTACGTTGAGGCCACTGCTCACGGCGCTACGCAGGCAGTCATAGCCGGTACCCGTTGAAGCACCTTCAACAAATAGCCGCTTGTTCGGCTCGATATCGAGCGTGTGATAGAGCGCCCGATGAATCGTGCCCAGCGTTAGCCCATAGGAGCCGGCCTCTTCTATGCTCAGGCTCGGTAACTTGGGATGTAATTGTGGGCCTTGTACCGTCAGGAACTGGGCATGGCTACCGTCATTACGCTCGTAACCCTGAATGCGGAAGTCGGCCGCCATGGGGTCGAGGCCTTGGTCGGGGGAGAGCAGCTCGCTCTGGCCCGAGTAAACGGTGCACACGTCGCCAACTGACAAGCGACCCTCGGCGATTAACTCGCTACCGAGACGGACAATCATTGCCACACCGCCGGAGCCGGTGACCTGCACGTCGGCGTCACGCGCATCAAAGGGTGATACCGGAATGCCGGTAATGGCCCAGATGTCATTGAAGTTCATCTCAGAGGCCAGTACGTAAACCAGCGCCTCATTGGGCTCAGGTTCTGGTGTCTCAAAGATCAGCTTGATCTCGGCATCGATCGGGTCACCATGAGCGGGCTTGCCGTCCTCGGCAGACTTCGGCACGCCGTAGCCATATTGATAACGGGGAACGGGTGTGACCCCCGGAAAGAAGCTGGCGCCCATGGGCAACAGTTCACCAGAGTCCAGCAACTCATCGACCTGTTCACCTGAAGCGGTGGGCGACACCTCAACGTATTGGGTCGGCAGGGGTGCGCTGCGTTTCTCGAGGAACGCAGTGATCCCAGTAGGCCCGGATTCAGGATCGCAGACCGCCTCGGCAAAAAGCTCGGCTTCATGCAGCAGTCCAGCAGCCTGACCTTTCTCCGCGCCCAAGGCGACGGCTTCCAGCACACGTGCCACCTGCTTTTCACGGCCGCTGGCGCGAATTTGTGACAGCGCCTGTTGCAGGGCCGGCTGCTCGAGGATGGACTCAGAATAGGGGATGGCCTCATCTCGCGCTGCGAGCGCTTTCTGGTGCTCTTCCTGTGCTGCGGCCAGCGGGCCTTGTTGGGCAAAGTAGTCGCGCAGTCGCTCCATCGCGATTTCTACGGGCGAGGCCGCGGCTTCCGTGACGACTTCGTCTACCAGACCGCAGTCGATCGCCTCAGCGGTGGAAATATTGCGGCCACTGACCATCAAACGCAGCGCCTCGGCCATGCCAGCCTCGCCGCGGCGTCGATGTAGCTTACGCACCAGCCGCTGTGTGCCGCCGTAGCCCGGCAGCAGATTCAAATTGATTTCCGGCTGGCCAAACTGCGCGTGCTCTGCGGCAATCACGTAGGAGCAGGCCAGTACCAGTTCGTTACCGCCACCCAGTGCGGGGCCATTGACTGCCGCGATCACCGGTCTGCCAAGTTGCTCCAGAGCGGCAAATGCCGCCTGTGCCGCATTGGGTGGGGTGCGGGCTGATTCCAAATCGCCGGCTTCACCCACCTCCAGCAGTTCTTTCACGTCTGCACCCGCAACAAAGGCACCGCGGGCGCCGGTAATCACCACTGCGTCCACGTCATCCTGATGCTCGAGCTGTTGCACGACGGTGTGAAGTTCGTCGAGGGTCCGCTCATTGAGCGCGTTGACCGGCGGGTGGTTGATCACCAACAGCGCGACCTTGTGATTGTCGTCCAAGCGATGGGTCTCGACCCGCAGGTAGCGCCAGGTTTGAATAATTTGCCGTGCTTCTGCCAGTCGGCCAAAGTCGCGCCACTGCGCGACCGCGCCCTGAATCTCTTCTACTGATTCGGGATTTCGAAGCGTGGACAGATCGCCCAAAGGCTGGTCAAGCAAGATGGCGCGCAGGGTGCGCCGCATGTACTTGCCTGAACGGGTCTCGGGGAACGCCGACACCACTAAAAAGTCTGACGGTACCGCGGTGGCGCCTTTTTCAGTGCGCACCAGGTTCTGCAGTCGCGCAAGATCCTCATCTGAGAGCTTGCGGCCTGCTGCGGCGACCAGGAATGCAACGGGGGTCTCACCTTTCTCGTCATGGGGGGCGCCCACCACGACCACGTTACCCACAGGGGAATCCTGTCGCAGCGTTTTATCGCGCAGGATCGCGCCCTCAATCTCTTCTGTACCAATGCGGTGGCCAGAGACATTGATGACGTCATCGGAACGACCGTGCAGGGTGAAGGCGCCCTCATCGCCTCGTCGCGCGTAGTCGCCTTGAGTGTAAGTGAGTTCGCCATCCCAGCGCTTAAAGTACACCTCGGTGAAGCGGTCGATATCTCCCTGCCAGTCATTGGTGCCCAGTGCGTCGCCTGCGCCCCACAGCGTTCGTGCTAAATAAGGGTAGGGTTGGGTAATCACCAGCTCGCCTTTCTCACCGGCTTCGGCCTCTCGCCACTGGCTCACGCTACCGGTTTCGCTTGTTTCCTCGACGATGCGCACCTGTGCCTGAATCCATGGCAGTGGCCAGGTCTTGGCGTCTGCTTCCAGCGGCTTGAAGCCACCCCATGGGCACGAGAACACGATGCCGCCATGCTCGGTGGCCCAATAGGAGTTAATGTAGTGTGAGCAGATATTCTCCATCGCAAACTTCTGCACGGCCGGTGACACCGGTTCCGCGCAGAACGTGCCGACTTTGAGTGTCGACATGTCGTAGCGAGACATTTCCTGCGCGCTCGCAGGATCGGTCATGACCGCTTTGAGGAAGGTGGAGCCCGCCTTGAACAGCGTGACCTGGTTGCGCTCGATAATGGACGCGAAACGGCCCGCATGGGGGAAGAGGGGGGAGCCCTCGGCAATGACCGTGGACATGCCAAATGCCAGTGGCGCCGCGATCAGGTACGACTGACCGGTAATCCAGCCCGGGTCGCCAATCACGTATAGACAGTCATCCTGATTGGCGTTGAACACGGTCCGCATGGTGTGGGTGATGCCTGACAGCCAGCCGCCATGAGTGTGAACCACGCCCTTGGGTTTGCCGGTAGAGCCTGAGGTGTAAATGATAAACAGCGGCCAGTCGGCCTCGACCGGCACCGCTGGAATGGCTGAGCCAACAGCTTTCCAGAACGCGTTGTCGTCCAAGCTATCCAGAGAGGCGCGATCTGCTACGCCTGCATCCGCTAAAAACTCCGCTTCGAGCCCAGCGATCAGATCATGGGACCAGCGGTCCCGGCTGTGTTCGACAATGTCATTTCCCGTGTAGCGCACGACAATCACGTTGGTGACCGCGTGACTCACGCTGGCTAACTCACTGGCCACGGTGGTGCGCAGCTCCGCAATGATTTCGGGGGCGGTGCCGCGCTCGCGCTCCAGCGCCAAACCCAGTTCGCGCATCACATCGGCGCGCTCGAGGGTGATCTCTCCAGCAACGGCTTCGGTCACCTGTGCCTCGAGTCGCTCAGCGACGTCGGCAGGCAGGCGAGACTTCAGCGTCTCCGATAGCGCCTTTAGCGCCGCGGGGCGGGGTACATAATTGTCCAAGGCTGGATCGACGTAGGTGCTCTTGTAGGAGACGACCTCTGCGTTGCGATAACCACCATCGGCAGTGATTACGACTTTCGCGCCCGCATCGTGAATGCGGTCAGATAGGGTTTTGGCGGAGAAACCGCCGAAAACGGGTGTGTAAATCACCCCGAGCCGCTGTGCGGCTAGGATGTAAAAAATCTGCTCGAGGATGTTGGGCAGGTTCAGCGCAATGCGATCGCCGGCGCTCAGATCGAGGCTCTTGAGCACGCGCGCCCTAAGGGCGACTTCAATCAATAACTCTCGGTAGCTGAGACGCTGTTCGAAAACCGGGCCACCGCGCCCCTCATTTTTGGAGGGATCCCAGCGGTCACCTTCGAAGACGAGCGCCTGCTTTTTGCCGCGCCCAGACAGCACGTGGCGATCGAGTAGATTGAAGCAGGCGTTGGTCTGTCCGTCGACAAACCAGCGATAGAACGGTGCAGCACTCGCGTCGAGCGCCGAAGACCAGGGGGTCCAGTCCGCGTCAGCGGAACCTTCCGCGCCGGATACTGCATGCCAACCCTGCCAGGCGTTGGCACTGGGTTGCGATACCCACTGCTCGTGGCTGGTGTCGTACCAGTGCAGTTCTTTTGCGGCAATGGCTGCGTGATAAGCGGCAGGATCGCTTACAGCCTGCGCACGCGCCTGATCTTCGTCTTGCTGGGTGCTCAGAATGCCCCAGTCTCCGTCGTGATGTGTCACCACGCCTCCTCTCTCTAGATAGGCGGCGACTGACAAGCCCCGGAAAGAACCGGTCGCTCGCAGACGCGCACCCCAATGTGTTTCCGGCGATACGGCATGCCCGAAGCGACAGAGTCATCCCCAGAGTGGCCTTCTTTGCTCATCGCAAGCGGCCTGTAGACACTGACATAGCGGTTACGCCAACTATTACCGTCCGGATCACTTGTTTACGGGTACTGAAACCGTCATCGGTGTTCGTTGCTTAGGTCATTGGTGTTGATGGCGCGGAAGTGCGGGTTTAAGGGCGGGTAAACGGCCCCGGCTTGATGTTGTGTGGGCGCTAAAAGCGATTTCATGTGACGACCCGCTGCCCCATCGTTATGCTTTGAACTGCACCGCGCCCAGGGAACACGCAATGTCACAACGTAAAAGCCCGCTCGATAAGTATCTGGGCACGCTGGCTACCGGTAAGGTGCAGTGGATTGGTGTACGGCCGCGCAGGCGCGAACCGCTGCAATCTCTCTCTCGGGCGCAAGCGGTGGCTGATCTGGGTCTGGAAGGGGATCATCGCATGACCAAGACGCCGGGTTCCGGGCGGCAGGTGACGCTGATTTCTCAAGAGTTTATTACCCAAATCGCCGCGCATCTGGGTCTGGCAGATCTCGACCCCGCCCGCTTGCGCCGGAACATCGTGGTGTCGGGTTTGAATCTCAATGCGCTGCGCAGGCAGCGGTTTTGGGTCGGTGAAGCGCTCCTGGAGGCGACGCAGCTCTGTCACCCTTGCGCGCGGATGGAATCAGAATTGGGCCCCGGCGGTGTCATTGCCATGTTCGGTTACGGCGGACTCTGCGCCAAAGTCGTCCAGAGTGGTGCGATTGAATGCGGTGCGCCGGTGCGGCTGGAGCAACACTGATGGAAATCACTCAGCTTCTCGCTGTTCCTGCTGAGCAAGCGCTGCTGGTGGCAGGGTCTGTGGGTGTTGCCGCTTTGATCCGGGCCTTTACCGGGTTTGGGTTTGCCATGTTGGTGGTCCCGGCTTTTTCCTTCTTTTTAGCGCCGGGTGATGCGGTGGTCCTCAGCGCGGTATTGGCGCTCCTCTTGGGTCTGCTCTCTTATCGCTCCTGGTGGGGTTTGTTCCCGGTTGCGCCGGCTAAGCCCATGGTCGCGGGTAGTGTCATTGGCACGGCGATCGGGGTTTGGTTTCTGGCATCACTGTCTGTCGCCGAATTTCAGCTCTGGATCGGCGTCTCGGTTGTCATCGCATCGGTAGTACTGGCGCGCTTCGTCCCCAGCGAACGTACCGCCTCGAGTCCAGCAGCAGTGGCAACCGGTGTGGCTTCGGGCCTGATGAACGGTGCATTCGCCATTCCCGGACCGCCGGTCATTCTCTATGTGGTGGCGACCCTTTCCGAACCCGTGAAGTCCCGGGCCTTCCTTATGATGTTCTTCTGGTGTTCGAGCGTGGTGTCACTGGTCATGTTCGGCGCGGCGGGGCTGATTTCTCCCCGACCTTTTCAATTGTCATGGGTTGCTCTGCCAGCAATGTGGCTGGGTAATCAGGCTGGTAATTGGGCCTTCGCCCGTTATGCCGGCGCGGCCTACCGACCTTTTGTCGTGGGGCTATGCATTCTGATTGGCCTCTCTATCTCGGCCAAAGCGCTGTTCTGGGGCTGACTACTGCTTGACGTTGTCGCGCACGATGCGCGCTTTCTGCCGCTGCCAGTCGCGATCTTTTTGGCTCTCGCGTTTGTCATGTTGCTTTTTACCTTGAGCGAGTTCAATGCGGGCCTTGACCAAATGCCCTTTCCAGTAGAGCGCCGTACAGACACAGGTCTGGCCTTTTTGCGTGACCCCGGCGTTGATCTTTGCGAGTTCTTTTTTGTGCAGCAGCAACTTGCGGGTGCGGGTGGGGTCGGTCACAAAATGTGTCGATGCCGTTTCCAGCGGAGCTATGTTGGCGCCCAACAGAAACGCCTCACCGTCTTTCATCAGCACATAGGAATCCGTGAGCTCAGCTTTGCCAGCCCTGAGTGCTTTGACTTCCCATCCCGCCAGCGATACGCCTGCTTCAAATGATTCCAGCAGGTGGTAGTCGAAGCGTGCTCTTTTATTCTGGGCGATGGTATTGTCAGAGGTCTTGTTGCGTTTGGATTTCGCCATGAACCCATTATACGGGCGCCTGTCGGGCATCGCGTCGGTATTCTTCCGACCTGACCCGTGGCGAAATCTTCCGGGGCCACTCCTGCGTGCTGGATGACAACATTCCACAGCCCTGGCGGGCGAGAAGCACCCTAGTACTGACGCTGTCCATGGTGGCCGCGGGTCTGGGCAACTTGCAGCGTTTTCCCTACCTCATGGGTGAACACGGTGGCGGCGCGTTTTTTGTGATGTATCTGGTTGCGCTGTGTGTGCTTAGCGTGCCGGTGCTGATTGCCGAGGTGGCGATTGGCAGTCTGGGAAGGGGCTCGCCTGGGCTGGCGCTGCACTGGGCAGCCAGTGTTGGCAATCTGGATTCCCGCTGGCGCTTTTTGGGCGTCGCGCAAGCGTTATTGGGATTGGTCTTCGCTGCCGTAGCGATTCTCACCGCGGTCTGGTGCCTTCACTGCGTCAGTGTGTTGTACTCCGGGCAGCTGGCTTCTGCGAGCGCGATCGATGTTGCGACCGACTTTTTGGCTTTTGTCGACGATCGTCCTGCACAGTTCACGCGGACCCTCTTGTTGCTGGTGGCGGCGGGAAGCGTCTCGGCGCTGGGTATCCGATTTGGGATGGGATTTTTGGCGTGGGCGTGTCTACCGGCGGTAGCGATTACGCTTTTGGGCGTATTAGATTTCACTTTTGTTTATACCGACATGCGGCCTGTTCAGGATTTTCTCTTCTCGTATCGGACAGACGACTGGCACATGAGCGCCTTCTGGCAGGCACTGGGCGCTGCAGGGGTCACACTGGGTGCCGGGTTGGGCATCGGCATGGCTTTGGGCGCACAGTCGCCGACCGGGCTCCCTTGGGGTCGCTCGGTGCTGGCTGTTGCAGTGATTGATACGAGTTTTCTGGTCGTGTCCGCCGTGATCGTCTCGGCGCTATTGTTCGAGTCGAATGTCTCGCCTGTAGAGGGGTTGGCGGGGCTCTTTGTCGGTCTGCCCTATGCCTTTGCCAACCTCCCGCTGGGAGAGACCTATGGTGCGTTGTTTTTTGCCGCCACCGCGCTGCTCGCTTGGGGCGCAGCGGCTGTGTTGCTGGAGCCGACGGTCCTTCTTTTTGCGAACGAGTGGCAGCTGGGTAGGGTAAGTGGCGCCGTGCTGGGGGCGACGTTGGTGGTGCTCATTGTCGCCGCACTGCTATTTGGCGGCACGCTACCTTTGCTGCGGGTGGGCACTTGGTCAGTGCAGTGGTTGCTGCCCTGCAGTGTCTTCGTGACCGCCTGGTTTGTGGGATGGTTAATGCCGCGACCCGTGCTGCGGGGCGAGTTGTACCGCGAACCCGTCTGGTTTTTCCGCCTGTGGTGTTTTGTCCTGCGTTGGCTGGCCCCACCCGCCAGCCTATTCTGGTTGCTGCGAGCCGTTTTCTAGCGGGTCGGCGTTCTCCAGCGTTGTTCGGTAAACTCCCGGTATGACTGTTATAGAGCGAAGCGCGCTGCTTCCATACGCGGCTGAGCAGGTGTTTGATCTGGTGGCTGATATCGAGCGTTATCCAGAGTTTCTAGAGGGATGCGTGGGAGCCGAGATTCATGAGCGCGGCGAGGAGATCGTGACCGCGACGCTGCGCCTGTCCCGGGCCGGCATCAGCCATGGCTTTACCACCCGCAATACGATGACGCGGCCAGAAAAAATTGAGCTGACGCTGGTGGACGGGCCCTTTGATTCCTTTTCGGGGCAGTGGATGTTTCGCGCTCTCGGTGATGCGGCCTGTAAGACCTCTTTGAGGCTTCATTTTGAATTGACCAGTGGGCTGGCGAATGCGGCGGCGGGTAAATTATTCGACAAGGTGGCCCTCGATCTTGTCGACGCAGTGGTGCGACGCGCGAACCAAGAGCTGGAGGTGGCAACATGAGCGATAGCATTTGTGTCGAAGTCGCCTACGCCTTGCCCGAGAAACAGCGGATCGTAAAGCTCGACGTACCGCCGGGAACCACCGCGCTCGAGGCCGTGACGCTCAGCAAGCTGGAGGAAGTATTCGAGGAGTTGGTGGTCGGCCCTGACCTTAAGATTGGCGTGTGGGGTAAAGCGACAACCGCTGATCGTGTATTGGTTGCGGGCGAGCGAGTCGAGATCTACCGGCCGTTACTGGTCGATCCCAAAGAGGTTCGCAAAGCGCGAGCGGCCAAGGCCAAAGCGGCCCGAGCTGAGGGTGGTCAGGACGCTTCTGGCGCCTCGGACTCTGATTCCTCGGATTGAGGCTCATCCCAATTGGGGGCGTCGGGCCCCTCCACGCGCAATAATTCATCTCCCTCAAACCAGAGGGTCAGTTGCGTCTCAGACAGCATTTCATTGCCATTGCGCAGCATATAGCGGTAGTCCCAGCGGTCCTCATGGAAGGAGTCTTCGATGAGCGGTGTGCCCATGATGTAACGTACCTGCCGACGATTGAGCCCTGGACGAAGCTGCTCCACCATCTCCTCGGTCACCACATTGCCCTGCTCGACATTGATGCGATAAACGCCGGGAAAGCCGAAGTTACTGCCGCAACCGATCAGGCCGGCTAGCAAACAACCGACGGCGAACGGCCGGATGAGGGGAATCACTTGCGACACATTATCTTCCAAGGAGCCATCTGGGCTGGCATGATAACGTCAAACCGCGCCTTCCGAGAACCTTTCAAGCATGGCCTCACAAAACAGAGAGCTAAAAAAAGCGGGTCTTAAAGTTACCGCCCCGAGGCTGAAAATCCTGGCCATGTTGAGTGATGCTTCTGAGCAGGGAGATCACTTGAGTGCAGAAGACCTATATCAGCGTCTGCGCGATACCGGAGAAGACATTGGGCTGGCGACGGTCTACCGGGTGCTGACCCAGTTTGAAACCGCAGATCTGATCATTCGCCATAATTTCGAGGCGGGTTACTCGGTTTTTGAGATGGCGCCCGATCACCACCACGATCACATGGTGGACGTCGATACCAACGAGGTGATTGAGTTTATCGACGAGGAAATCGAGCGGCGCCAGCACCTGATAGCGGAGCAGCATGGTTACGAGATTATTGATCACACCCTAGTGCTTCGCGTCCGAAAGAAAACCGGCGCTTAACTGCCCTCCAACATTTCTCGCGCGTGCGCTAACGTGCTGTCAGTCAGTTTGGCGCCGCCGAGCATCCGCCCCACCTCCTCAATGCGAGCTGCGCCGGCCAGCAAAGTGAGCTCGGAGTGCACGGCATCCTCGCCGGTTTTGGTCACCAAGAGATGCTGATGACCTTTCGCAGCGACCTGGGGCTGATGCGTGACCACCAGCACCTGACTACGTTTTCCAAGTGTGCGCAGCAGGTCGCCCACCACTTCAGCAATGCCGCCGCCGATACCGACATCGACTTCGTCAAACACCATGGTGGGTGAGGTGGCCGTGTCAGCGGCCACAACCTGCAGGGCCAGACTGATACGAGAGAGCTCACCACCAGAGGCGACTTTGTTGAGTGGGCCCGGAGTGGCACCCGGATTGGTGGTGATCAAAAACTCGATGTCCTCGGCGCCTCTCGGATCGGGGTTGTGATCTTTGAAGGGAATCAGTGCGATTTCGAATACGCACTTAGTCATGGCCAGGTCAGTAAGTGTTTCCATAACGCGCTGTGATAACAGCACAGCGGCTTCCCGACGCCGTTCTGAGAGCGCTTTGGCATGCGTGCGCCAGGCCAGTGCCGTGTCACCCAGCGCCTCTTCGAGCGATGCAAGCTGCTCGGTGCCGCCCGCCAGCGATTCGAGCTCCGCTTGCAAGGTTGCCAACAGTTCGTGGAGCGCGTCGGGCTGAGCGCGATGCTTGCGCGCCATATCGTGGAGGGCGCTCAGTCGCTCCTCAGCTGCCCTCAGCCCCTCAGGGTCGAGCTCCACCGAGGCAGCAAAGCGTGCTGTCTCAGCCTGCGCCTCATCGAGTTGAATCAGCGCTGATTGCAGCAGTTCGCGGAGATTGTCGGTTGCCGAGCCCGTCATGCGCTCGTCACTGGCAAGCTGCACGATTCGCGCGAGCTGATCGCGCTGTGCCTCGCATCCCGCTGCGATGTCATTGGCGCTATCGATAATGTAGGCGGCATTCGCCAACAATTTATGCCGCGCCTCGAGCGCCTCCAGTTCACCCGGCTGCGGATTCAGGACTTCCAGCTCTTCGATCTGATAGGTGAGCAGGGCTCTGCGTGCATCGGATTCCTCGGTCTGACCGGCGAGCCGGGAATACTCCTCCTGTAATACCCGCCAGCGCTGCGCGCTCTCGCTTACCTCAACGATCAGTGTTTCGGCGCCGGCGTAGGTATCGAGCAGGCTACGCTGGATCGGCCTTCTCAACAGCGACTGATGCGCATGCTGGGAGTGGATATCTACCAGGAGTTGCCCCAGATCAGCGCAGTCCGAGAGGGTGGCAGGAGACCCGTTTATGTAGGCGCGAGATCGACCCTCGGCGGTGATGGTGCGGCGCAGGATGCAGTCCCCCGCAGATTCGAGGTCACGCTCGGAGAGCCACACTTGAGCGCGGGTGTTATGACTTACATCAAAGCAGGCTGCGATGTCGGTGCGCGCGGCGCCGGGGCGAATAGCCCTCGAGTCAGCGCGATCGCCGATGCATAGGCCCAAGGCATCGAGCATGATTGATTTGCCCGCGCCCGTCTCACCGGTGATACAAGTCATGCCCGCATCGAGGTCGATCTCGAGCTGGTCGACGACGGCGTAATCTTTTATCGAGAGGTTGATCAGCATGGAAGGCACCGATGCGCTTTGCGTCAGTTATAGCGCAGACCGCCTCATGAGTGAACATCCGATGTGGCGAATGAGGCCTGCGCGCACCATTGGCACTGGCCCTCGCAAAGATAAACGGTATTTCATGGGTCACGCAGTCCTTTTTTGCTGTCTAAGCCTGTGCTAAAACAGACGGCAGTTGCTGCCAGAGACCTTGCCGTTGGAAGCTCTTTCACCCCGCGCGTCATCGCTCTTGAAAACTCTCGTGGAGATACACATTCGCGAGGGTCAGCCAGTGGCTTCCAAAAACTTGCAGGGCGAAAGTGGCCTCTCGGTCAGTTCCGCAACTGTCCGTAACATCATGTCGGAATTGGAGGACCGCGGGTTTCTGGCCTCGCCACACACCTCCGCCGGAAGAGTGCCGACCGCACAGGGCTATCGGTTTTTTGTCGACACCCTCCTGCAGGTAGGGCCCGTGGAGGAGGGCGCCGTCACAGCGTTGCATGCCGGGCTGGATCCCAACCGCAGTTCCGGGGAACTGGTGCAGACGGCGTCGAATCTGCTGGCACAGATCACTTATCAAACCGGCATCGTGACAGTGCCCAAGCCCGGAGCGAGCCAACTCCGACAGATCGAGTTTCTGCCGTTGTCAGGTGACCGGGTTCTCGTGATCCTTGTCATCAACGAGCGTGAGGTGCAGAACCGCATCATTCAGATGCAGCGCCCCATGGACGAGGAGCAGCTTAGAGCGGCGGCTGAGCTGATTAACCAACGCTACGCGGGTAACGACCTCTCCGCGGTGAAGGGACACATTGTCCGCGAAATGTCGGAGGCCCGTGCTCGCATCGATCACTACCTCGAGGCGGCACTAGAACTTGCCAATGCGGCCATCGAGACGGAGCAACAGTCCGAAAATGTCGTGGTGGCGGGTGAGGCGAGTCTGCTGAATCAGGCATCACCCGAGGACATGCAGAAGCTGCGGGAACTGTTTGATGCCTTTGAGCGCAAGCGGGATCTGCTCGAGCTGATGGAGCGCTGCTCCCGCGCGGACGGGATTCAGATCTTTATCGGTGAAGAGGCCGGTTTTGATGTGTTCGGTGACTTCAGCGTCATTACGGCCCCCTACGCACAGGGCTCCCAATCGCTAGGCGTGCTGGGTGTCATCGGACCCACCCGGATGGCCTATGAGAGAGTGATTCCGATTGTAGATGTCACCGCCCGGATGCTGAGCGCGGCCCTTTCTCGCTAACCCGAGCCGCAGCCACACCAACCACACGCCGGCTCGCCCCTATAAAAAGCGCTACCAAAATCCGCATCTGCGGCGTGACGGATCAGATGCATGCTCTTCATACGTCGACCTGCAGTTGATCGCGGGCAGCTGCCAAAACCAGCATCGGGCATGTGGCTAAAGCCAGAATCAAGCGGTCAAACCCAGCATATCTGTGTGATTCAGGTTGATCACACAAGCTCGAGTGGTCAGGTGTCGGCGATTGCCGGTGCTCCAGCCGCAGGCTGGTGTCGTAAAGACCGCAACGAAAACCCCTGTCACCCCTTGAAAACCGGCTGTGGCACCCCACATCTCACCCCATAGCGGTGGTTAGCGGCCCATTTCCCCCTGGGAGCAGGGCCCCGATGGCAAGCAAATAGTCAGTAAAAGATTGGAGAGCGCCCATGGCGGAACAGAAACCCGAAGAGCAGACAGCGGCTGAAGAAGATGCTGTCGATGTCGAGCAGACTGATGGCGCGGTGACGGAAGCCGCCGCGGCAGCAGACTCAGACAACGAGGCTGACGCTGCGGACCTCGATGGCGAGTCTGAAGCACCGGTTGATCTTGAGGCAGAGCTCGAGGCCGCAAAGGATGCTGCGCTCAGGGCGCAAGCTGATGCGATGAACGTGCAGCGGCGTGCCGACCAGGAAATTGAGAAGGCGCGCAAATTCGCCTTGGAGCGCTTCTGCGGCGACTTGCTCAGTGTGGTCGACAACCTCGAGCGCGCTCTGGAGTCCAATGGTGATGAGCAGGGCAGCGCGGCTTTGGCTGAGGGCGTGGAATTGACGCGAAAGGGCTTTATGGACGTGCTGGCTAAGTACGGCGTCGAAACCATCGACCCTCAAGGGGAGCCGTTTGATCCGGAGACTGCTCAGGCGATGAGTATGGTGGAACAGCCCGACGTCGAACCTAATTCGGTG
>JAHEJH010000290.1 GCA_024638905.1 Luminiphilus sp. | reverse complement strand
TGCACTATGCGAGCGATGACATGGACGACGCCTCGCGAGGCAATATCCGCAATTTAAAGCAAACCGCTAAGGAACTGATTGAGCGGGAGGCGGATGCCCTGCGCCATTTCTTTAAAATCACCCCGCAGGCTTTGTGATCAAGCAGTGCATACCTTCTCACGGCGAGCCAACCCGAGTGCTATGAATGTTGCCATGGTCAAAGATCAGTTGGCGATGAAGCCGCCGCTAAATGGCGTGTTAGCGACCTTCGATCAGGCCTTGAATGTCGCTGCTGCCTCGCAGATTGAGAGCCAAGCCTCCAGCCCGTCGCCGAATTGCTCTCCGTGTTCGCGCAGTTGTTGGATACCTGCCTGATCCTGTGCCACGCCGCCAACGCTTGCCAGCGGGTTGGGCTCTGGGGTCTGAAGCTCTTTCACCAATTGGTCACGCGACTGCTCGAGGAAGGTTTGCCAAGCTGGGGCGCCGGCAAGATCAGCCATGGCGCCCAGCTCTTTCAGGTGCTCGATGCATTGGGTCAGTAATGCACCGCGCTTACTCACCAGCTCCTCACGAACGATGTTCTCTAGGGCGCCTAACTCCATTGTGGCCAGAGCCCGCACTTGATGTGCGAGCCCGGTCAGTCGTGCGGCCGGAGACAAGCCCCACTGATCGCGCGGCTCATGGCCTAGAAAGTCCACCAGTAATGAGAGCCCTGGCCTGGCAGAGAGGGGGCTCATCGCGGTTCTGTGCTCGCGATCCTCTGCATTTTCATGCCGGATTGCCCAGCCTTCATTCCACACGGCACAGTCGGGATGCAGGCGTTGCACCATGATGCCAAACAGGGAGTCCTCCCCGCGGCCCGCGGGCAGATAGGGTGGTAGGGTTACGCTGTGATCCAGCCCCGTCAGTTGCGACAGCGTGCCATAGTGGGTCAACGCCGGCCCCCGATAACCGAGCCAATGACTGCGCGCGCTCAGCAGTCCTTGCAAGTCGTCGCTCTGCCCCAGCAACTTTTTGATTGATGCCGCCGGTAAGTTGAAAATCCAGTTGCCGTTGGCAGTACCCGGATCGCCCCAAGAGCCACACTGACTAACTAAGACTCTGCTGGCCTGGCCATGCCGGGTGAGCAACTCACCGTCTGTCCCGACGAGTCTGGTGTGATCTGTCAGGTGTTGAGCGATCAGTGTAGGGAGCGGCCGCCCCAATGCGTCAAGCATCATCGCCAGCGGCGAGTCGGGTAGCGGCAAGGCATGCTCGCTCAGTGCCTCGCGTGACGCATAGAACTGTGCTTCGCGTTCATTCGGGGTCGCAAAATCCAAATTCTTGGCAGCCAGTGGCGGTGCAATGGCCTGAGGAATGATGTCGTCGTCCAGCATGAGTGCACGCTTTCCGACACTGAGAAGCAGTGCGAGATTCCGCGCCAAACCGTAGGTGGGCTGAGCGCCCCAAACGGATCTTTCCAGAAACCATTCCACGCAGTGCCGGTATTCTGGCAGAGCGGATTTCAGGTGCTGTATCAGATCCTGGCGAAAAGTCAGATCCACATGCACTACCGGCACCTTGGCACCTTCGGCTTGTCTCTCAATGATCGCCGCGTTCTCTTTGATATTTTCACCGTCGCGGGAATCGTCGACGATCCAGACACCCTCGACGGGCAAGGGTAGAGGGAATTCGCGCAAACCCGAGAGCAATCGGTCGAGCGCGGTGGGTCGGTCACAAGTGAGGATAAATAATCGGCAAGCAGTCTGTTCACAGCGGAGGTTGCCGCCCTGCGTGAGTCGTTGCCAACAGGCATTGCTGGATTCAAATATCCCGCCATCGGCCAGACCTTGCAACGTCTGATGGGTGTGTTCTGCGTGCTCTTTGAGCAATGGCGAGCTCTCGATGACCCGCCGGGTGTGCGCCTCAATAGTGCGAAAGGGACCGCATTGCCGCAACGCCTCGGCGACATCTGGCTGTACCATCACCCGCCTGTCGCCCCGCAGCTTGTGGAGAATTACCGAGCCACCGGGCCCGGCCAGCATTTTGACGCCGTTAAAGCTCCACAATGGTCCATTGGCGGAGTCAGCGGAATTTGCTTCGCCAATCGCCGCAGAGAAATTAATATCAGTCATTACATTAGAGATGCATCGTCACACCTCTCAGTGTACCTTGGCGACTGTTTAAGGTCTTGCTAAGAACCAAGTATGCAAAGTGTTTTTTTACAGAGAAGGGCGCGCAAGCTGGAGTGGTTACGCTTCGCTGTCAGGGAAAATGGAGGATCGTTGGCGCTGTTGCTCTCCGTTGCAGGCGTCGTTGCAATCTCGGGGTGTGTCGCCGGAGGTGATCTGCCCGAGACGGATGTTGCGGATCCAGCAACCCCTGATCGTTGTAATGTCTCCGAGAACTTGCTCATCGACTCCCGGTTCACCATGGAGGATGAATACAAACGCGCCTGGCGCATGGCCCAGCATGCTGGAGAACGCTCGTTCGCTATGGAGTCTACCGACGGTGTGCTGGAGATTCGTCGAATCGCCACACAGCCCTGGATGCTACTCAGGCAAACAGTGAATGACGCGCGCCTGTCTGGTGCCACTATCCGTTACTCGGCAGAGCTCAAGGGTGATCTGCCCTCCGAGCCCACGCTCCACGGCTTTGATCATATCGGTGGGCTTTATTTGAAGGTGGGCCGCGATCCTGCTCGGCTTGCCGAGCATGAACCCAATGCGGATCAGTGGGACTGGCAGACCTTCTACTACGAGCAGCAGGTGCCAGAGGGGGTGACGAGTTTGCGAGCCGGCTTCATCCATCAGACCAATGGCGCACTGTGGGCCCGAAATCCGTCGTTGGTGATGCTCGACTGTGACTGACTCGCGCTAACTGCCTCAGCGCGTTAAGGGTCAAACAGTCCGCCAAGCCACTGGCCGTCTCCGCACGGATCGAAACATCAATCAGCCAATTTGCCGCGGCGTGAAGGTGTGTAGCACACGTCCGCCTTTCTGCGAGAGATGCTTAGCCCAAACGCCACACCGGCCTTATTACGCGAGATCAATCGCTGTCTGGATCGCCGCCCGTAAGCTACCTGCATCGGCCTTGCCGGTTGCCGCCAGATCGAGTGCCGTGCCGTGGTCAACCGAGGTACGGATAATGGGCAACCCCAGCGTGACATTAACCGCACCATGAAATCCCAGCGCCTTGAGTGCAGGCAGACCTTGGTCATGGTACATCGCCAAATATGCGTCGGTCTGCGCCCGCAAACTCGGGATAAACGCGCTGTCGGCGGGTACCGGTCCAAGGATATTCAGCCCTTCACCGCGGAGCATCTCGCAAACGGGTGCAATGACTGCCTGATCTTCCGAACCTAGATGGC
>JAHEJH010000259.1 GCA_024638905.1 Luminiphilus sp. | reverse complement strand
CGCTGGCATCCAAGGCGACCGGCTTCCCGATCGCCAAGGTGGCTGCAAAGTTGGCGGTGGGCTACTCACTCGACGAGTTGGAGAACGACATCACGGGCGGCGTGACGCCCGCTTCGTTCGAGCCTGCCCTCGACTATGTGGTCACCAAGATCCCGCGCTTTGCCTTTGAAAAATTTGCCACGGCCGATCCGCGACTGACCACCCAGATGAAATCGGTGGGCGAGGTGATGGCCATTGGTCGCACTTTCCAGGAGTCGCTGCAAAAAGCCCTGCGTGGACTTGAGGTCGGCTCGGCGGGCTTTGAGCCGCGCATGCAGGTATTGGACGAGGATTCCCGCTCTGAACTGGTAGACCGACTGACGAACCCCGGTGCCGATCGCATCTGGTATCTTGCAGACGCATTTCGGGCCGGGTTTGAGCTGGAAGAGATTTACGGCTACTCGGGTGTCGACCCCTGGTTCCTGATTCAGATTGATGACATCGTGCGCTGGGAGTCACAGCTTTCCGGACTGACCGCCGACGGGATTGATCACAGCCTCATGTGGGGGCTCAAGCGCCGAGGCTTCTCTGACAAGCGCATCGCCGATGTGTTGGGCACAACCGAATCCAAAGTCCGCGAGCGACGATGGACGTTGGATATTCGGCCTGTCTACAAGCGTGTCGATACCTGTGCCGCCGAATTTGCGGCCTCCACTGCCTACATGTACTCGGCCTACGAGGAGGAGTGTGAGGCAGCACCCAGCGATCGGAAGAAAATTCTGGTGCTCGGTGGCGGTCCAAACCGCATCGGGCAGGGCATCGAATTCGACTACTGCTGCGTCCATGCGGTGTTGGCAATGCGGGAGGATGGTTACGAGACCATCATGGTGAACTGTAACCCCGAGACCGTATCGACCGACTACGACACCTCAGACCGATTGTATTTTGAGCCTGTCACCCTAGAAGATGTGCTCGAGATTGTTGAACTCGAGCAGCCCACCGGGGTGATTGTTCAGTTTGGGGGTCAGACGCCGCTCAAACTGGCTCGCGCGCTCGAGGCGGCGGGCGTACCCATCATCGGTACCACGCCTGATCAAATTGATCGCGCGGAGGACCGGGAGCGTTTTCAGCAGATGATTCAGGACTTGTCGCTCCGCCAGCCGGCCAATACCACGGTACGCAGTGTCGAGGCGGCTGTCGCGGCGGCAGCAGAGATTGGTTATCCGCTGGTGGTTCGTCCATCTTATGTACTCGGTGGCCGCGCCATGGAGATTGTGTATCGCGAAGAGGATCTGTTGCGCTACATGAACGATGCCGTCAGGGTGTCCGAAGATTCTCCCGTGCTGCTGGATAGTTTCCTTAGTGCGGCGATTGAGGTGGACATCGATGCCGTGAGTGACGGCGAACAGGTCGTCATTGGCGCCATCATGCAGCACATTGAGCAGGCCGGCGTGCACTCAGGCGATTCGGCCTGTTCATTACCCCCTTATAGCCTGCCTGCCGATGTACAGGAATCCATGCGCGACGTGGTGCGCAAGATGGCGCTGGAGCTCGGCGTTTGCGGATTGATGAATGTTCAATTGGCGTGGCAGGACGACGAGATCTATGTGATCGAGGTCAATCCCCGTGCCTCGCGAACCGTGCCGTTTGTTTCTAAGGCGGTCGGTGTATCACTGGCCAAGGTTGCGGCACGATGCATGGCGGGCCAAAGCCTCGAGAGCCAGGGTGTGACGAAAGAAATCGTCCCGCCCTATTATAGTGTGAAAGAAGCGGTGCTGCCCTTTAACAAGTTTCCGGGCACTGACCCAATTCTGGGTCCTGAGATGAAATCCACGGGTGAGGTCATGGGGACCGGGGAGACCTTTGCGGCGGCGTTTGCCAGGGCGCAACTGGGCGCCGGCGATGATCCGCCCACTTCCGGCTTATGTTTAATTAGCGTGCGCGACGTCGACAAGCCGGCAGCGGTGGAGGTGGCAAAAAGACTGGTCGCCCAGGGCTTCACGTTGGCGGCCACCGGTGGCACCGCAAGCGCGCTGGAAGCAGCGGGGCTGGCAGTCCGCACGGTGAACAAGGTGGCCGAGGGGCGCCCGCACATCGTCGATTTGATCAAGAACGACGAAGCCGCCATGATTATCAATACGACAGAGGGTCGCCGTGCCATCATGGATTCGGCTTCGATCCGTGCCAGCGCCGAGCAGCACAGCGTGTTTTACACCACGACATTGGCTGCTGCCGAGGCGGTGTGCATGGCGCTGGAGCAGGAGACAGACATCACCGTGCGGCGTCTTCAGGATTTGCATGAGAGCATCGTTGTATGAACCGCGTTCCCATGACAGTGCAGGGCGAGCAGGCCCTTAGAGAGGAGCTTGAGCGCCTCAAGAAGGTAGATCGCCCGCGGATCACGCAGGCGATCGCCGAAGCGCGTGAGCACGGTGATCTGAAAGAGAACGCCGAATACCATGCGGCCAGAGAGCAACAGAGCTTTGCTGAGGGGCGGATTCAGGAGCTCGAGCACAAGCTGTCCCACGCCCAGATCATCGACGTGACGACCATCCCGGCTTCGGGCAAGGTGGTGTTCGGCGTCACGGTGACGTTGATCAACGTTGATGATGATCGCACTGTCACCTACCGGATCGTGGGAGAGGATGAGGCAGACGCCAAAGCCAATCTGATTTCGGTGAACTCTCCCATCGCCCGCGCATTGGTTGGGAAAATGGAAGGCGATGAGGTCACCGTGAATGCCCCGGGTGGGGACGTGACTTACGAGATCGACACCGTCGAACACCTCTAGACTTACTGAAAATCATTCTCATTGGTCGTATGATCCGCGTTTTAGCGCGGGAGCCCTTTGTGGCCGCAACGATCGACACCCTCACCCTCTGGGATTTGCCGCTCAACACGCCAGCTGAGTTAATCGGATTCACCGATACCTTGAGCGACCGCTACTGCGGCCGATTGCAGGAGTTTGGTTTTCACTCGGGGGAGGAGATTTCCTGTCAGCAGCAGCCGGGATTTGGTGCGCCCCGGGTTTTTCGGGTTAGTAACGCGACTTACTGTCTTGATCAGGAGTTGGCGGAGCAGGTGCTGGTGCGGCCGGTGGGAGCGTCCCCTAATGCCTAGTGTTTTGCTGGTGGGGACACCCAACTCGGGCAAGACTGCGCTGTTTAATAGGCTTACTGGGTTAAATCAGCGGGTCGCCAATTACCCGGGTATCACGGTGGATCTCTCGATCGGGCGTCTGGCGAAGCTCCCCGAACTCGACTTGGTGGATTTTCCCGGTACCTACTCCCTGAGACCGATCTCGGAGGAGGAGCGCGTCGCCGTTAGGCATTTCGACACGTCGCTCTCTGATCCAGACATGGAGCACGTGCTGTGTGTCGTTGATGCCAC
>JAHEJH010000228.1 GCA_024638905.1 Luminiphilus sp. | reverse complement strand
AAAACCGGTGAACGCGTCACGGCCGTAGACGGCTTTCTTCAGAAAAGGAGCCAGATCCTGCTCTAGCGTTTTCAGACGTTCGCTACCCAGACAATCGTCAATGATGACGGCGCCGTCCTCGGCCATGCAGTGGAGTAAATCTTCCCGCGTGGCATCGGTGGAGAGATGGGTAATCTGGGCGCTCATGATGCCCCTCGGCTCTGCGGTTCATGATTGATCATAGGCCAATACGTCACTGACGTCCCGTGCGGGGTTAGGGGGCTGCACCATCGCCATAGATGCCCACCATCTTGTGGCCGTCTGCATCGATTGACGCGCGGTACATGCCAGACGTATTGAATACCAGCGCGACTTTGCCCGCGGGGTCGACCGCGACAATGCCGCCTTCACCATCGGCCGCCACAAGCTCTTCCATAACGACAGTCCTCGCCGCTTCCTCGAGGGTTGCAGCACCGAATTGCATACGCGCACAGATGTCACGCGCCACCGTGTGACGAATAAAATACTCACCGTGCCCGGTCGCAGACACCGCGCAGCTTCGGTTATCCGCATAGGTGCCCGCACCAATCACAGGCGAATCACCAATGCGCCCCCACCGTTTGCCAGTCATGCCCCCGGTTGAGGTGCCCGCAACAAGGTTGCCCGCCTGATCCAGAACCACCACGCCTACCGTGCCAAATTTGTGGTCAGCCTCTGGTTTGAGCCCTGCTTGTTCATTGGCCTTGTAAGCCTCGAGCGCCTCGCGGCGGCGCTCGGTTCCAAAATACTCAGGAGACACGGGGTCAAATCCCTGCTCTAGGGCAAAGGCCTCAGCCCCCGGGCCTGCCAACATCACATGGGGAGAGTCCTCCATGACGGCGCGCGCCAGAGCGATGGGGGATTGCACTGTGCTCACGCCGGCGACAGCCCCGGCGTCAAGTTTTTCTCCATGCATGATGGATGCGTCGAGCTCGTGGGTGCTATCCCAGGTATAGACGGCGCCGCGCCCGGCGTTGAATAACGGAGAGTCTTCCATCATCTGAATAACAGTGACCACGACATCGAGGCCGGATCGGCCCTCGCGCAGCTGTTCGTAGCCTTGGGTGATCGCGTCATCGAGAAATGCGCGGTAGGTGGCCTCAAGCTCCTCGCTCACGGCGCCCCGCTCGATCGTGCCCGCGCCGCCGTGCAGCGAAATGGCGATGGGTGATTTATCGGCGGCTGACATCATTGAGATCCCCAGCAGTATCCACAAGCAGTGTTTCATTAACGTTCTCAGAAACGGCAATAACCGGCACAGTGTGATTTGAAGGGCCCCGGCACGCAATCAGTGCGAGCTTAAATTGCTAAATCCCGCCTTTGTCAGTGCTTCGGCGGCTAACGCATAGACGCGCTGATTTCAGGTCAGACGAAGAGTCCGGAGAGGGTGTTTGAGACCAGCTCGGGATGCGTCAACATCCCATCCCGCGGGATATCCAGCTCGATAAACGTCCAGTCAGGCCCCCGCGCCGGCCCGACCATCAGATCTGAGCTTTTGCGGTAGGTCTGTCCTACACAATGAATATAAGTGGGCTTCAGGCCCCCCCAGCCGCCGCGCGCCAGCACTAACTCGTCTGTCCACTGCTTAGCGGGGTGCGGGGTAATCAGGCGCTTCAGTTTGGCCGCGACATCGGGGTAGGAGTCGGGTACCAGCATCTCCATGGGATAGTCCTGCCACAAATCCATCTGGTAACCATCAATAAAATGCTTTTCCCGGGCCTTCCACCATTCGGGAAAGTCACCGGTCTCGGGGTCGCGGGGTACGCCGCTCATTCTCCCCTCGTGGGGCACCAGCGCATCGAAGAACACGATCCTGTCTATGCGTTCACGGCAGCGGTCCGCCACGCCGGTAATCGTGATGCCCGAGAAGGAGTGACCCACTAGAGTGACGTTGTCGAGATCCTCAAACTCGAGAACTTGAGCAATATCGGTAATGTGAGTGTCGAGCCCCACGTCAGGGCCCGTGAGATGCAGACGCTCACCACAACCGGTGCAAGTGGGGGTATAGACGCGATGGCCCATCGCCCGCAGTCTGTTGGCGACGTCCTGCCACACCCAGCCACCGTGCCAGGTGCCGTGCACCAGTACGAAGGTAGCGGTTTGAGCGGCGGCCAATGGGCACTCGCTTCGAGCTGTGGTTTTTTGCGCCAACCCCAGAGTCGCCAGTCCGACGCTGCTCCCGCGCAGTATGTCTCGTCTCCGCATCGTCATAGCACCCTTACATAGTGGGGGTATCGACCTTGCCCGAGATCATGAAGCAGCTGGCCAGTAGCCATTTAAGGTTGATTCCGATGCGATTCGCCTCGGGGAGGGTAAACGCGTAGCCATGCTCCTTGGTGCTGCCATCATCGAGCTTCTCGATGACGTAGATCACCAGCGAGTCGCGGGTGAAGTAGCCATCGTAGTTGTTGATGGGCCAGTCAACGTTGAACAGCCGCAGGCCGAGATTCCGGCCATCCTTGTCGACGAACCAAGTTTCTGCCCCTTGGTCGTGCAGGCTCAGGTTGTCATAACGTGTATAGGGGATGTCACGGCCACCGCCCACGCCGGGGATATCGGCATAGCAGGTGAATTGTCTGGCTCTGTGCAGCTTCACGGCGGCCCGTGAGCCGCCGCGTGGGGTCCACCAGAACTGTTGCTCACCGAGGGCGAGAGCATCGGGGCTGTCCATACCTTCAGCGCACTCTGTGTCGCTCGTTGCGCTGAATTGTGCTGCATCTCGGGTCCACCAGACAGGGCAGAGCGGTGTGCCGTCAGCATCGCTAATGTCCATGCGCACGGCCCGTCGTTGATCATCTTCAGCGAGAGACCATCTCTGGTTCGACATCACAGTACCATCCGGTGCGCTCAGGGTGATGTCAAAGCCATCGCCCGCGGCCTCGATCAGCAGGTTGTGGCGGGGCTGGGGGTTGCCGACTTTGCGCCGGCCGTCGAAATAGGCCTGATTGGCGTTACTGTAAAAGCCCGGGAGCATGACCTCGATGACCTGAAGATCGCGGCTCCAGGGCGTGGTGTCCTGCCCTTGGGCAAAGCCCTGTCCCGCATAGGCTAGTGAGAGAAGCCCAATGAGGGTCAAGGTGGCGCTAGTGAAGGTGCCCAGGGGGGATTGGCCGGTCATGGTGCTTGCCTCCGCATCGGTCAGACCCGTAAAGTACTAATGTTATATCTATAAAACAAAGAGGGCACCATGAGCGATGTACCGGTCCTGATTCGTCGCACCACTATGCTGGTGAACGACATCGAGCCATCACTGCAGATATACCGGGATATTCTGGGTATGTCGGTGCACTACGACGAGGAAATTCTGGTCTCAGGTGACGGTTTGCCCGCCGGCGAGCCCAATTCCCAGACCCGCCTCGTGATGCTCAAGTGCAAGGATGACTTCATCGGCATGCTGG
>JAHEJH010000221.1 GCA_024638905.1 Luminiphilus sp. | reverse complement strand
GAATGGGAAGGCATGTGGACGCGGGTGTGGCTGCTACTGGGTCGGGAATCTGAGCTGCCCGAACCCGGCGACTGGCAAATGGAGCCCGTGGGGCGCGAAGAGATCCTGATGGTGCGCCAGCAGGACGGCAGCATCAAAGCCTTCTATAACGTGTGCCAACACCGCGGCAATCCGCTGGTGGACGAGCCCAAGGGCAGTAACCCGCGGCGCTTTGTATGCCGCTACCATAGCTGGGCGTTTCTGCCCGACGGTGCGCTGCAGTTTGCACCAGATAAAGAGGACTTTCCCGAGGGTAACCCCTGCGGCAAGTTGCGGCTCGCGGAACTCAAATGCGAGACCTTTGCGGGGTTCATTTGGGTGAATATGGACCCAGAGTGTAGATCTCTGAAGGATTACCTCGGGCCAATCTGGGACGAATGGCACGCCAGAGAGGTGGATACCTGGCAGCGCACCATGGCCAACACCATGTGGTTGCCCTGCAACTGGAAAGTGGTGCTCGACAACTTCAACGAGTCCTACCACGTGCCCACTGTGCACATGGGCGCGACGCCCTCCACCGACCGCACCGCCATCGCTGGAGGCATTAACACCTATTTCAAGGAAACCCAGTTTGATTTGGCCAATGAGGGCCACGCACGAATGATCATGAAGGGCGGCTACGGTGCTGGGGTAACTGACACCGATGGCAACATCGTCGAGCCGCTGGCGTCACTCCTAGGCTATTGGGATCTCGACCCCGCAAACTTCAAAGGCAAGCCCGAGGACACCCGCGAGGCGCTGCAGCAGGCAAAGCGTGAACTGGGGCCCAACAAGGGCTACAGCCATTACGCGGCGGTGCCCGACGAGCAGCTGACCGATGCCTTCCACTACACACTGTTCCCCAATTTTGCGGTGTCGCTATGGTCTGACGGCTTTCATTTTTTACGTGCGCGGCCCCACCCCACTGACCCCGAGCAGTGCCTGTTTGATAACTGGTGGTACGCGAGCCCCGCCAGCGTGGCAGCCGAACTCGATGATGGCACCAGCGCTACCGAGTCGCTCACCGGTGATGGATCCGGTGATGTGCCCGTTAAATGGCTGACCTGCGGCGAAGACTCCATCGGCCCGGCGATCGAAGACGATGTGGCGGTGTTTATCACCCAGCAGCGCGGTGTGCGCTCGCGAGGATTCAAAGGCGCCTACCTTTCAGGCCAGGAGAAGCGCATCAGCCGATACCACGAGCGCATCGATGACTACATCGATGGCAAGCTATAAGCAGCGCAGGAATACAGATATGAGTAACGCCGACGATCGCAGAGAGCTCCAAGATGTGATGCTCTCCTATGCAGCTGCCGTGGATGACCGAGATATGACTCGCTACCGCGCCTGCTTTGCCGATGATGTGGAGATTGTGGGTTTTGGCGAGACCACTATTAACGGAGCCGATACCTGGACCGCCTCAGTAGAAAGCCAACTGGAGGCCTTTTCTGCGACCCAACACCTGATGAGCCCGCAGCTGGCGACCGTCTCGGGCGACACGGCCTCAGCAAGGACGGACGTGCAGGCCCTACACGTTATTAAGGATGGCGAGGGCGCCATGTTCACTCTGTGGGCGACCTATTTGACCGACTTTGTACGCACCGGCGACGGCTGGAAAATTGCCCGCCATGAACTGGTCATTCGGGGCACCCAACAAACCCCCTGAAACTACTGAGATGTCACTGCGCTCTTCAGCGACCTTAAGCCCGGCACGGCGACTGTCTGTCACCCGCATTGCCACAGTGCTGCTGGCCTGCTGTGTGAGTTGCGGACAGGCGGCCGAAGAATGGCCACTGATCGTGACTGCAGATCAAAGTGGCCAGTGTGCGCAGGCGCTCTCAAAGGGCCGGCAGCTGACGAGCATCGATGGTCTTTCCACACCGTTCTCATTGCTTAACTGGAACGTCGAAAAAGCGCAGCATCCCGACTTGATTACCGAGTTTGCGGCCTACGCGGAACGCTCAGATCTAATCTTTCTTCAGGAAGCCGTGCCGCTCAAAAAAAGCGAGACGGTGATCGCGCAGTCGCTGTATGAGGCGTTTGTGCGGGGTTACGTACAGAACGAAATCGATACAGGGGTGCTCACCCTCGCGCGCACTCCGCACCGGGTTCACTGCCATCTGCTCGCAACGGAACCTTGGCTGCGCACCCCCAAGGCCACTAGCGTCACTCTCTACCCACTGGCCGGCAGCGATGCCTCACTGCTCACCGTCAACCTCCACGCCGTGAACTTCAGTTTCGGGGTCAAGGCATACCGTGCTCAGTTAGAATTGGCGGCTGAACTGATGCGCGCGCACCAGGGGCCCGTGATCTTTGGCGGCGATTTGAATACCTGGAGCGATCGGCGGCAATCGACCCTCGATGCCGTCACAGACGAGCTCGGGCTGACCACAGTACCCTTCTCACCAGACCATCGTACCAGCCGCTTTGGACGACCGCTGGACCACCTCTATGTGCGCGGCTTGACCTGGCAGTCATCCAAAACCGTGCAGGTCGAGACCTCGGACCACAACCCTTTGATCGTCACCTTGCAACGGCACGGCTCATGACCCGCTTACTGCTCTCACTGATTTTGCTGGCAGGGTGCATCGCAACCGTGCGCGCAGACACGACCGCCGACGAAGAGATCCGCGCTTTAATACAGGCGGTGGCGGATAGTGGCTGTGAATTTAATCGCAACGGCTCACTGCACTCAGCCGAGACAGCGGCGGAGCACCTTGAACTCAAATACTCCCGGGGAAAACGCTACGCTGACACCGCCGAGACATTTATCGAGCAGCTGGCGAGTAGGAGTTCCTGGAGCGGCAAGCCCTATCAAATGATCTGTGACGGCGAGGCGCAAACTGCTGGCGACTGGCTCACGGCAACGCTTGAAGAGCTTCGCGGTCAGTGAGCAGTCGCGTGTAGCGGGTCAATCTGCCTCGGGCGATAAGAGGGCTGCCTTCAGGCGTCGGCAAACCGCTGTAGGTTAGAGAGTGCCGAGGGCTGATCGGGCACAAGCGCGTCGCTCGCTCCCCACAAAGCGCGGTTGGCGAGGGCACTGTCGAAGCATTCGATGAGCGCGCGAATCTGACCATCCCGGACTTTAAAAATGTGGACGTAGGTCTGATCGTAGCGCTCGCCGGTCAACGCCACGCCATTGTTCTGCGCCATGGCCACCACCACCTCGCCGCCGTCAAACACCACCCGGTGATCCGCACAAAAAGTGATTTCCTCGGGGTTCACGCAGCCAAATACGAGCGGAGTCACTTCCTCAAAAAATCGCTGCTTACCCTCATAGATACCGGATAAAACGTGATCCTGTGTCGGGCATATCAGACAAAAGTCGTTGGCGATGAGGCTGTGCAACGAGGGCGTGTCCCCGGTTCGGATCGCTTCATAAAACTGGTCAACAATATGGCTCATAGGAACAGAT
>JAHEJH010000084.1 GCA_024638905.1 Luminiphilus sp. | reverse complement strand
CCCACAGCAATACCCGTTGTGCCATTGAGGAGCAGATTGGGCACCTGAGCAGGCAGCACAGTAGGCTCTTCGAGGGTGCCATCGAAATTAGGCTGCCAATCCACCGTTCCCTGACCGAGCTCCGAGAGGAGCACATCGGCGTAAGCGGTCAGTCGCGATTCGGTATAACGCATGGCGGCGAATGATTTGGGATCATCCGGCGAGCCCCAATTCCCCTGCCCGTCGATCAATGGGTAGCGGTAGGAGAAATCCTGCGCCATCAACACCATCGCCTCATAAGCCGCGCTGTCGCCGTGTGGATGGAACTTACCGATGACATCCCCCACTGTGCGCGCCGACTTTTTGTATTTAGCCGAGGCCTTCAGCCCGAGCTCACTCATCGCATACACAATGCGGCGCTGCACCGGCTTAAGGCCGTCGCCAATGTGTGGCAGGGCACGGTCGAGAATCACGTACATCGAATAGTCGAGGTAGGCTTTCTCTGCATAGTCACGCAGGGACAGCTGCTCAACGTCGACCGAAGGCTGCATCATGTCTGTCATCGTAATGGGGCTCTCTCTGGAGGCGGCGGGTTCAGCAGCGTGCGTCACCCTGTCATCTCAATCGGGTTATCCTAACGCACCCCCGTGCGGGAAGACCACGTAACCAACGCTTTGATGGGTTGAGGAGACTCTCCATGGCGCTCAATCCGGAAACGCTTCGCAATGAGCTGGTATGGCGCTGGCGACACTTTGCGGTGTTCAGTGGGCCGGAATGGCATCGGGTGCTGAGCCTGCGGACTCAAATATTTGTCGTCGAACAAACCTGCCCCTATCAGGAGGTCGACGACAAGGACCCGCTGTGCTGGCATCTGGAACTGACGCATCAGGGCGAGCTCATCGGCACCCTGCGAGTTTCGCCTCCCGGGGTGGCCTACACCGAATGCTCTATCGGCAGAGTTGCCATTCGCAATGACTATCGCGGCCTAGGGTTGGGCCGGGACCTGATGGACATGGCACTGGCATTCTGTGATGGGCGATGGCCGACAGTGCGCCTCAGTGCGCAGGCCTATTTGCAGCCCTTTTATGAGTCACTGGACTTTGCGGTGACGAGCGAACCCTATCTCGAGGATGATATTCCCCACATCGAGATGTTGAGATCACGCTGACCCTAAAACGGATTGCACCAGGTGTGGATAGGCCTCAGGCGGCTTTGCGCGAAGCGCGCCTACGCTCGTGTTCAAGCAACAGCTTTTTGCGCAGGCGGATGCTGTCAGGAGTGACCTCAACCAGCTCGTCTTCATCGATGAACTCGAGCGCCTGCTCCAAACTGTGCAGCACTGGCGGGGTCAGAATGACGGCCTCGTCCGTGCCTGATGCGCGGACATTGGTCAGCTGCTTGGCCTTGGTCGGATTGACCACCAGATCGTTCCCCCGGCTGTGTAGCCCCATAATCTGGCCTTCATAGACATCAACATTGGGCTCAATGAAAAGCCTACCGCGCTCCTGCAGGCTATACAGGGCGTAGGCCAGCGTCTTGCCCGACACCATTGAGACCAGCACGCCGTTGTTACGCACGGCCAGCTCAGACTTGGCCACTGGCCCGTAGTGATCAAACACGTGGGTCATGATCCCCGAACCCGAACTCAGCGTCAGAAACTGCGAGCGAAAGCCAATCAAGCCGCGGGCAGGCACAATAAATTCGAGCCGTACCCGGCCAGCACCATCGGTGATCAGGTTCTGGAGCTCCGCCCGGCGCAGACCCAGCTCCTCCATCACACCCCCTTGATGCGCCTCTTCGCAGTCGATCACGAGCTGCTCGTACGGCTCACACAATTTGCCGTCGATTTCCTTTTGGATGACCTCAGGTCTTGAGACGCCGAGCTCGAAACCCTCGCGACGCATGTTTTCAATGAGCACTGAAAGGTGAAGCTCACCGCGGCCAGAGACCTTGAACTTGTCGGGGCTGTCGCCTTGTTCGACCCGCAACGCCACGTTGTGAATCAACTCCCGCTCAAGTCGCTCTTTGATATTGCGCGAGGTCACGTACTTGCCCTCACGACCGGCAAAGGGCGAATCGTTCACCTGGAAAGTCATGCTCACCGTCGGCTCATCGACGGTCAGCGCCGGCAATACCTCGGGTACCGCAGGGTCACATAGCGTGTCGGAGATGTTGAGCGCGTCAATACCGGTTACACAGACGATATCGCCCGCTTCGGCCCGATCTGCCTCGACCCGCTCCAGACCCAGGTACCCCATGACCTGCAGCACTTTGCCGCTGCGGCTCTGACCCTCGCGGTCGACCACTGCCACCGCTGTGTTGGGCGTCAACACGCCCCGCGTAATCCGCCCCACACCAATAACGCCGACGTAGCTGTTGTAATCGAGTGCTGAAATCTGCAGCTGCAAGGCGCCGTCTGCGTTCACCTCGGGCGGCGCCACTTTATCGACGATGGCCTGAAACAGCGGCGACATATCAGCCGCCATGTCCTCGAAGTCCTCACCGGCCACACCGTTAATCGCCGACGCATAGATGACGGGGAAGTCGAGCTGCTCTTCCGTAGCGCCCAGGGTGTCAAACAGATCAAACACCTGATCCACCACCCAGTCGGGCCGCGCGCCTGGGCGATCGACCTTATTGACTACGACGATCGGGTTGAGCCCGCGTTCAAAAGCTTTAGCCGTGACGAAACGGGTCTGGGGCATCGGTCCGTCCACCGCATCGACCAAGAGCAGCACTGAGTCCACCATCGACAACACGCGCTCCACCTCACCACCAAAATCCGCGTGTCCGGGTGTGTCGACGATGTTGATGCGGTAGTCATTCCAGCTAATGGCGGTGTTCTTGGCCAAGATAGTGATGCCACGCTCGCGCTCCTGGTCATTCGAATCCATGATGCGCTCGGCGCCAGCGTTCTTTCGATCCAGCGTGCCCGATTGCCGCAAGAGGCAATCCACCAAAGTGGTTTTGCCGTGGTCTACGTGGGCAATAATCGCGATGTTGCGGAGTGCTTTCATAACCATTCCGAGCTATTAAATATAAGGGGGTGCGTCAGCGCGCGCGGAGTGTACACCAGCGCAGGCCAACTGGTTTACTTCCTGCGCCGGCCCTGCCTACCCGTTTTTGCACTATTTAGGTGCAATTAATGGGCAATAAGTTCTATTATGGTGCGTTCGACTTTGCTCGTTGCCGGCGGCTATCACCAGTTATCTATTGAAAACAATGGTTTAGGGTCAATAGGCCCATGGCGCAAAATTGGCACATACCTTGCACTATTTTATTGGCTCAGCCGGTGCCCATGCACTTTCTGAATTTTTACCGCCCAGTGAGTGCTGGGGAAGTGACTACTGAAGGAGAACGACATGTCAGAGCGCACGCTCGATTTAATCAGCAAAAACGATGTTCGCTGGGTGGACCTGCGATTCACCGATACCAAGGGGAAGGAGCAGCATGTCTCGATCCCTGCCGGTGTGGTGGACGAGGATTTCTTTGAGGGCGGCAAGATGTTCGACGGCTCGTCTATTTCCGGATGGAAGGGCATCAACGAGTCGGACATGATCCTCATGCCTGACGACAGCACTGCCATTCTCGACCCCTTCACCGATGATCCGACCGTAATCCTGCGCTGCGACATTGTCGAGCCGTCCACCATGCAGGGCTATGACCGCGATCCACGCAGCATCGCCAAGAAGGCTGAGGCGTATCTCGCGTCAACCGGTTTAGGCGACACCGCTTTCTTTGGCCCCGAGCCCGAGTTCTTTGTATTTGACGACGTGAAGTGGAATGCCGACATGAGTGGCGCCAGCTACGCGATCAACTCTGAGGAAGCAGCCTGGTCCTCTAACCTCGACTTTGAAGACGGCAATACGGGTCACCGACCTAGAGTCAAAGGCGGCTACTTCCCCGTGCCCCCCGTTGACTCGCTGCATGATATTCGCGCGGCAATGTGTTCCGCGATGGAGCAGATGGGCCTCGAAGTTGAGGTTCACCATCATGAGGTGGGTACTGCCGGCCAATGCGAGATCGGCGTCAAGTTCAACACCTTGGTATCCAAGGCAGACGAAGTGCAGATCATGAAGTACTGCGTATTGAACGTCGCTCATGCCTACGGCAAGACCGCCACCTTCATGCCCAAGCCTCTGGTCGGTGACAACGGTTCCGGCATGCACGTTCACCAGTCTATTGCCAAAGGCGGTGATAACGCCTTTGCTGGCGACGGCTATTCAGGCTTGTCCGATACCGCTCTCTACTACATCGGCGGCATCATCAAGCACGCGCGCGCGCTGAACGCCTTCACCAATGCCTCCACCAACAGCTACAAGCGCTTGGTGCCGGGTTTTGAGGCTCCCGTGATGCTCGCGTACTCCGCGCGCAACCGATCGGCGTCGATTCGTATTCCCTACGAGCCTTCGCCGAAGGGCAAGCGTGTTGAGGTCCGATTCCCTGACCCGACCGCCAACCCTTACCTGGCGTTCGCAGCCATGCTGATGGCGGGCATTGACGGCATTCAGAACAAGATCCACCCTGGCGATGCTGCGGACAAGGATCTTTACGACCTGCCCGCAGAAGAAGCAGCGGATATTCCGACGGTCGCCTCCAGCCTGGAAATGGCATTGGATGCACTCGAGGCGGACCGCGAATTCCTGACCGCCGGCGGCGTCTTCACTGAAGACATGATCGATGCCTACATCGAGCTCAAGCGCGAAGATGTGGAGCGCTTGAACATGACCACCCACCCTGTCGAATTCGACATGTACTACTCCGTCTGAGTCGGCTTATCCCGACGAAGACCGATCACAAAAGCCCGCATGCCGCGGGCTTTTGTTTCCTGACGTCAGCGAACGCTATAATGCACCAATTTGGTGCGCAGGAAGGGATCGTCTTGCCTTTATCAATGATTAACAACCCAATACACCGGCGATGAAGCGGGAGCAAGGAAACGCAGCCCCCTCGCGGCCTCTTTGGGTGTTGTTGACCGGCATCTGGCTAGCGCCTGCACACATCCTAATGGCGCAACCTGTTTACAAAGTCACGGATACGGATGGCAACGTCACTTTCACTGACACGCCGCCGCTCTCAAGCGACAGCATCGTTGAGGAGCAGCCCGTCCACACGCCCAACTCGGCCAAGCCCACCGCGACGACGCGAACCCCTCCCGCCTCAGTCGAGGTCGAGGTGCCCACTCGCTACGACACGCGCATTGTGACGCCGGCCGAAAACGCCACCATTCCGATGGGGCCCGGCAACTTTGCTGTGCAAGCCGCGTTGAGTCCGCGTCTGGCATCCAGCGAAACGCTGCAGCTGCTGCTCGATGGTGAACCCGTTGGAGCACCGCAACGAACCGCCAATTGGCAGCTCACCAACGTGTATCGCGGCGAACATCGACTACAAGTGGTGCGCCTCGATGAAAGTGGTGCACCAGTTGACACATCGGCCGCGAGCACGGTGTTCGTGATGCGACCCATCGTGAATAGGTAACGTGATGGCTGCTGAATCCTTGTTGGACCTCTCTGCCGACTACCACCTTGATTTGCTGGCGACGGGGGTCATTCTGCTAGACGCCAATTTGCACATTCGCGAGCTGAACCTGTCGGCAGAGAACCTGCTCGAAGTCTCCGCCAATCGTGCATTGGGCAGCCCTCTCGAAGCGCTACTTGATGAATCCAATGAGTGGTATCCACTCCTTCATCAGGCGCTGGCCGATAACTACCCCATGGTGCGCCGCGCGATTCCGCTCACCACTCGAACAGGGCAGGAACGGACCGTCGATCTGACGCTGAGTCCCATTGCGGGGAAAGTCGACTCCCGATGTCTGCTGGTGGAGTTGACCATGATTGATCGACTGCAGGCCATCAGCCGCGATGAGAGCGAATGGCAGGCACAGGCCACACTGAAAGAAATCATGAAAGGTGTGGCGCACGAAGTGAAAAATCCGCTGGGCGGCATTAGAGGCGCCGCACAGCTGCTAGCAGGCGAGCTCGCCAACCCCAATCTGCAGGAATACACGGACATTATCATCTCTGAGGTCGATCGGCTGCGCACGCTGGTCGACCGCATGCTGGGCCCCAAAGAGCGTCTGGAATCAGAGCCGACCAATATCCACGAAGTGACGGAGCATGTTCGGCATTTGATCGAAGCCGAAGCCAAAGGCGGGCTCAGTATCGAGCGTGACTACGACCCCAGCCTGCCGGATTTTCTGGCCGATGCGGGGCAACTCACCCAGGCCGTACTGAATTTGGTCCGCAATGCATGGCAGGCCTGTGGGGATAGCGGTTTGATCACGCTGAAAACCCGGGTTTATCGACAGTTCACCGTGGGCGGCAACCGGCACAAACTGGTGTGTGCACTGTACATATCGGACAACGGCCCGGGTGTCCCCGATGACCTGCTGCCGATGTTGTTTTTGCCGATGGTCACCGGCAACGCCAAAGGAACCGGGCTCGGGCTGTCGATCGCACAGCGGATTGCCAACCAACACGGTGGATTGATTCAGGTGCAGAGCGCACCCGGCGATACCTGCTTCACCCTGCTATTACCCATGGAGACCTGAGATGCCGATGACTGACCAGGTATGGATCGTCGACGATGACAGCTCGATCCGATGGGTAATGGAAAAGGCTTTGTCCCGAGCCGGCCTCAACTGCCGCGCCTTTGAGGCCGGTGATGAGGTGCTGGACGCGCTGACCCTCGAAGAGCCAATGGTGGTGGTGAGTGATATTCGCATGCCTGGCATGGACGGCATTGCGCTGCTTGCCAAGCTCAAATCGCAGTTGCCCGACCTGCCCGTCATTATCACCACGGCGCACTCAGATCTCGACAGCGCAGTGAGCTCCTATGAGGAGGGCGCATTCGAGTACCTGCCAAAACCGTTTGATATCGAGGAGATGGTCGCTACTGTCACCCGTGCCCAGTCCCAGCGCACTCAGCATGATCAGGTCGATGAAGACCAAGGCGGTAACCCCTCCGCAGAAATTATCGGCAACGCGCCGGCCATGCAGGAGGTATTCCGTGCGATTGGCCGACTTGCCCAAAGCCACATCACGGTGCTGATCAATGGCGAGTCTGGCACTGGTAAGGAGCTTGTGGCCCGCGCCTTGCACCGTCATAGCCCCCGTGCCGACAACGCATTCGTAGCACTGAATATGGCCGCGATCCCTCAGGAGCTGATGGAGTCAGAACTCTTCGGCCACGAGAAGGGCGCGTTTACCGGCGCCAACAGTCGGCGTGAGGGACGCTTTGAGCAGGCGCGCGGTGGCACCTTGTTCCTTGATGAAATCGGCGACATGCCCGCTGCGACCCAGACCCGCTTATTGCGCGTGCTGCAGGACGGTGAGTTCTTCCGCGTCGGCGGCGTCGACTCGATCAAGGCAGATGTGCGGATCATCGCCGCGACCCACCAGAAGCTGGAATCACTGGTGGAAACCGGTGCGTTTAGGGAAGATCTATTCCATCGGCTCAATGTAATTCGCATCCATGTCCCCCAACTCTCTGAGCGCCGGGAGGACATACCGAGATTGCTCACACACTTTTTGACAGCCGCTAGCGCTGAGCTCGATGTGGAAACAAAGACGCTGTCGGAGGACGCGCTTCAGGTGCTGACCCAATTGCCCTGGCCCGGTAATGTCAGGCAGCTTGAGAACACCTGTCGCTGGCTCACTGTGATGGCAGCGGGACGCGAGGTATTGCGGTCGGACCTGCCGACGGAGCTACTGCAGCATCACGGCGAGGTGCCCGAGGGTGTGGCCGAGAGTTGGCACGAGCAGCTAGCTGGCTGGGCCAACCAACAATTGGCGGAGGGGCAATCCAACGTCCTGCGTCAAGCGCTGCCGCTGTTTGAATCGATCATGATTGAAGCGGCGCTTCGGCACACCGGCGGACGCAAAGCCGAGGCCGCGGAGCTGCTGGGGTGGGGGAGAAACACCCTCACCCGCAAGCTTAAAGATCTGGATTTACAGGCCACCTGAACGGTGGCCTGGAGAATCAGTGAGTAGCGCCCTCCGGGGCCGCCTCAGCACTTTCACCACCTTCACCCGCCTCAGCTGCCTGCTGCGCAACCGCCTGACGGAACAGGGCGTCGAAGTTAACCGGCGCGATCATCAGCGCAGGGAAGCCACCTTTGACCGCCAGGTTGTCGACCGCCTCCCGAGCGTAGGGGAACAGAATCGTTGGCGCGACGGTCGAGAGTAATTGCCGCAGCGCGTCGCCCTCGATGCCCGCCACAAAGAAAATACCCGCCTGCTGCACTTCGACCAAGAAAGCGGTCTGTTCTTCTAGCTTAGCCGTGATGGTCAAGGTTAAGACCACCTCATGATTGCCTTCCTCATCCACCCGACTGCTTTTGGTGTTGAGATCAACATTCACTGCCGGCTTCCACTCCTGGCGAAAGACGTTGGGGGTCATCGGAGACTCGAAGGAAATATCCTTGGTATAGATCCGCTGAGTGACAAATTGCTGTTGTGCGGCTGCTTCCTGAGCGGCTGCTGTTCCTTCTTCAGCCATGCTGGCTCTCCTTCTGTATCAAAGTTGTGGTGGTTGCCTTGAAATTACGCAAGCAGGGGGTCCAGCCCGCCTGAGCGCTCAAGGCCATACAACTGATCGCAACCACCAATATGTTGTTCGCCAATCCAAATCTGCGGCACCGAGGTTTGCCCGGCCCGCTCGGCCATCTGCTGTCGTGTAGCGGGATCGCCATCTACGGGGATTTCCTGATACGAAACCCCTTTTTGATCGAGCAGCGCTTTCGCCCGAACGCAGAATGGGCACCACCGCGTGGTGTAAATCACCACCTCGCTCACTGGGTCACGACCGGAAGCTTTTGTGCATCCCATTCCATCATGCCGCCAGAGAGCTTTTGTGCCCGACTGAAGCCCTGAGACCGGAGTGTTTTGGTCGCTGGACCGGCTGACTGGCCCATTTTACACACCACGACCACCGGTTTTTCGCGGAATTGTTCCAATTCGTCGGCGCGATTGGCCAATGCGGTAGCCGGGATATGCAGTGCGTCCGTTATGTGACCGCGCGCGTAGTCTGCTGCCTCTCGGATGTCGAGAAAGACGCCACCTTCGCTATTCACTAACTGGACCGCCTCGTTGATCGACAGTGCTGGCCCCGCCTTGCGCGTCTCATGGAGCACGAGCATGGTGAGCGTCGTCGCCAACGCGGCCACCAAAATCCACTGCTCACCAAGAAACTGAAAAATTAAATCTGCTGACACGCTCTTTCTTTCCACTGCGCAATCATCCGTTTAGCCGCACCTGCCTGACCTTGGATGTATTGCGCTCATTCGGGCTTGTACCGCAATCGACTGACTGCAATCCGTTTTTAAATAGACGTTACTGCACTGTATGAGGGGCGCGAGTATATCGGTTCAACCGACCACCCTCCAGTCAGTAGTAGTGCTCCGTCTGCGGGGGCGCGTTACAATACGCGGGTCAGCTACCCGAGCCCTACACGCCGTGTCTACGCCCCGACGCACCACACTACTGATCATTCTAGATGGTTTTGGTCACCGCTCTGCCAGCGAGGACAACGCGATCCTTGCTGCAAGAACACCGACTCTGGACCGTCTGTGGCGTGAGGCGCCCCACACGCTGGTTTCAGGATCCGGGCTGGATGTCGGCCTGCCCGACGGCCAGATGGGTAACTCCGAGGTCGGTCATATGAGCCTCGGCGCAGGGCGCATCGTTTACCAGTCCATTACACGGATCGATCAAGCGATTACCAGCGGCGATTTTGCCACCAACAGCGTATATCTGGATGCCATCGATCACGCTGTGGCTTCCAATAAAGCGGTCCATATCATGGGCCTGCTATCCCCCGGCGGCGTTCACAGTCATGAAGAACAGCTGTTCGAGGCGCTGAGACTGGCCGCAGAACGCGGCGCGAAGGCACTCTTCTTGCATGCGTTTCTCGACGGCAGGGATACCCCTCCCCGCAGCGCTGCCCCGTCATTGGAACGTGCAGAAGCGGTCTTTGCCGCACTCGGCACCGGGCGGATTGCGTCCGTCCATGGTCGCTACTGGGCAATGGATCGAGACAACCGCTGGGACCGCATTGAGAAAAGCTACTCGCTGCTGACAGGGGGCGAGGCGGCACATGACGCTCCCACCGCCCTGGATGCATTGCAAGCCGCCTACGCTCGGGACGAGGACGACGAGTTCGTCGCCCCGACTCGAATTGGTGACCCCGCCGTCTTCGCGGATGGCGACGCCGTGCTGTTCATGAATTTTCGTGCAGACCGAGCACGGCAACTCACCCAGGCACTGACTGAATCTGACTTCAGCGGCTTTGACCGACGCCAGCAACCCGCTCTGCGATTCGTCACGACGACCGAGTACGCAGGGTCTCTGTCGTGTCCAGTGGCTTTTCCTCCCGACACGCTGCAAGACAGCCTCGGCGAGGTGCTTGCCGGTAAAGGCCTCACTCAGCTGAGGATTGCCGAGACCGAGAAGTATGCGCACGTGACCTTCTTCTTCAGCGGCGGTCGCGAAGACACGTTTGTAGGTGAAACGCGCACGCTGATCCCGTCACCCGACGTGGCTACCTATGACTTACAGCCGGAGATGAGTGCCCACGAGGTCACTGATGCGCTGGTCGCGGCCATTGAGTCGGGTGACTACGACTTTATCGTCGTCAATTTTGCTAACGGTGACATGGTGGGCCATACCGGTCAGTTTGACGCCGCCGTGTCGGCGGTCGAAACTCTTGATCAGTGTCTGGGCAGAATCGAAGCGGCATTGCTCGCCACAGGTGGCGAGGGTTTGATCACCGCCGATCACGGCAATTGTGAGCAAATGCACGACTATAAAAACGACCAGCCACACACCCAGCATACGACCGAACCCGTGCCACTGATTTACCTTGGCCAGGGCAACCGCGATCTGGATCCCGACGGTGGCATCCTCGCCGATATCGCGCCTACCGTCCTGACCATGATGGGACTGGACGTCCCCGCTGCAATGTCAGGACGCAGCCTCCTCAAGCACTGAGCCCGCGCTCGGTGGCTCGCGTCTTCACGCTAGGCCCCAGACAGAGCATCTGCTGCCTTGCCTTGTGGGCGGGTCTGTCGGTTACCGCATGGGCGCAATCGCCCAATACCCTCGACCAAACCTCTGAACAGATCGAAGCGCTGCGCGCCGAGATCTCAGTCATTCAAGCACGACTGGCCTCTCAGGAAAGTGAACGCGACACGCTGCAGGATGCATTGCAAGAGACGGAAGTACAGATCGGCGAGCTCGACCGGCAGCTGGGTACGCTGAGCCAGGAACGTCGCGCGCTAAAGCAGGAGCTCAAAGCGCTCGATGCCGAAGGCGAACAACTCCGAGACGCCCAACGCCAGCGAACAGATACCATCGACGCCAGCATCCAACAGCTGTGGGTGCTACAACAGGGAGGTGGCTTCCGGGTCTGGCTGGGCGACCAAAACCCAGAGGACGTGGCTCGGAATCTCGCCTACTTTGAGGCGCTGATAGAAGCGCAGCAGCAGACGATTGCGGAGTACCAACTGGGTCTGGAAGCGGTCGAACAGAACCGTAGCCGCATCGCTCAAGCGGAAACAGCAATCCTGGAGCAGGCGACCGCTGCGGCGGCCACCAAAACGACGCTAACAGACCAGCGTGCCACGCGACAAAGCACCCTCACCCTAATCAGCCAGCGGGTGCAGGACGACCAGCAGCGCCTGAGCGCGCTGGAACGGGATCAGGCACGACTGAATGCGTTGCTTGACGAGCTGGAGGCGCTCGCCGCCGCTTCCTTCCCGGTGGTGACGCCACCGGAAGCGCGTCTACCCTTCGCCGATACCCAGGGCGCGCTGTCCATGCCAATGGCGGGCAAGCTGACAAACCGATACGGTGCGCGACGCAATGCGGATATTCGCTGGCGCGGTTGGCTGATCACGGCAGATGAAGGTGAGCCCGTCCGCGCTGTTCACGGCGGCGACATCATCTATGCGGACTGGCTTCGCGGTCAGGGCCTTCTGATGGTGATTGATCACGGGGAGGGGTGGCTGTCCCTCTATGCCCAGAACCACAGCCTGCTGCGGGGAGTGGGCGATCGTGTCAGTGCCGGTGACATCATCGCCAAAGCGGGCGCCAGTGGGGGTAGCGAGACGTCTGGCCTGTATTTTGAAATTCGGCACCGGGGCGAGCCAGTCGATCCTGGCGAGTGGATACGTCGCTGAGACCCGGCCGGATAATCGGGTACCATTACCGGCCCAACGCTTTCAGGCCTTACTTTCAGGAAATTCTCATGGACGTGCGTTTACGCTTTCGCGGCATCGGATTGCTGCTGACACTCTTGATCTGCTCGCCGATTCTGGCGCAGGAGCCTGAAACCGAAGACAGCCATTCCATGCCGGGCAACGATCCCCATAGCGGGATGACTAGCTCTGCAGAGAGCGCTGGCGATCCCACGACACAATCACTACCCCTCGAAGAACTGCAGATGTTTGCCGACGTGTTTAACCAGATTCGGCAGGGCTATGTGGAATCAGTCCCCGACAGCGAGCTGTTCGAACTCGCAGTGCAAGGCATGCTGTCGGGTCTCGACCCCCATTCCGTCTTTCTAAAGGAAAAAGCCTACGACTCACTGCAGGAAACGACGCAGGGCGAGTTCAGCGGGCTCGGTATCGAGATTGGTCAGGACCGCGGCTACATCACCATCATTGCTCCGATCGACGGCTCACCAGCCGAGGCGGCGGGACTCGAGGCGGGGGATGTCATTCTGAAAATTGACGGTGAATCCATCCGCGACCTGCCGGTCAACAAGTCCGTTGATCTCATGCGGGGGCCCACTGGGTCTGAAGTATTGTTGACGATTGGTCGACGCGGTGTCGCTGACCCTTTCGACGTCACCGTCATCCGCGACATTATCAAAGTGCCCAGCGTGCGCAGCCGGGAGCTCATGGAGGGCTATCTCTGGCTGCGGGCATCCCAGTTCCAAAGAGATACCGGTCTTGAGGCCGTCGCCACATTGGCGAAAGCCCAGGCCGAGGGCCCTTTAAAGGGTGTTGTCATTGACCTACGTAACAACCCGGGCGGCGTGCTGGGTGCCAGTGTCGACATGGCGGGCGCTGTGCTGGATGGCGGCTTGGTGGTGTACACCGAAGGCCGCCACCCTCAGGCCGCAGACCAATATGAAGCAGCGGCCGGCGACATGCTGAACGGCGCGCCGATTGTAGTGCTGATCAACGGCGGCTCGGCCAGCGCATCGGAAATTGTGGCGGGTGCACTGCAGGATCGTCGGCGCGCGGTCATCATGGGCACGAGGAGTTTCGGCAAAGGCTCGGTGCAAACCATACTGCCGGTCAACGACACCCGCGCCGTCAAACTCACCACCGCGCTCTACTACACCCCCAATGGTCGCTCGATTCAGGCGGAAGGCATCGTGCCCGACATCGTGGTGGAGCGAGCAGAAGTGACCAGCGTTGAGTCAAACCGCCGCACCACAGAAGCCGACCTGCAGGGGAGCCTGAGCGGTGACGGTGGTCCCGTAGATGCCCAATCAGAGAGCGAAGCGCTGACGGAGTTACGCAACTCAGATAATCAGCTTTATGAGGCGCTGACACTCCTGCGCGGCATCAATTTACTGACGCCCGAGGCCCCACCCGAAGCACCTGAGGCAGAGGACCCCACCACAGTGGCGCTCGGCGCGCCCTGACACGCCCGCGAGCACGGACGTTATTTCTGGGTCCGTGACGGCGCATCCTCGATAGCTTGCCCGCTATCACACCCGCATCGTGATGCCTCGGTCGGCCATGAACGACTTGGCCTCGGCCACCGTGTACTCACCAAAGTGGAAGATGCTGGCAGCCAATACGGCGTCGGCGCCCCCTTCTGTCACGCCATCGGCCAGGTGCTGAAGCGTTCCCACGCCGCCCGAGGCAATCACCGGAATGTCGACCGCGTCGGTAATCGCGCGGGTAATGACCAATTCGAAACCATCGCGGGTGCCATCCCGGTCCATGCTGGTCAGCAAGAGCTCACCGGCACCCAACGTCGCCATTTTTGCGGCCCATTCCACCGCCTCTATCCCGGTGGGCTTGCGGCCGCCGTGGGTAAAGAGCTCGTAGCGCGGCGCATCATCGGGTGCCGAGACCCGCTTCACATCGATCGCCACAACAATGCACTGCGAGCCGAATCGGGCCGCCGCGTCACGCACCAGCTCGGGATCGTGAATCGCGGCGGTATTGATACTGACTTTATCGGCACCGGCATTAAGCATGGTGCGAATATCCTGCAACGAGCGAATGCCACCGCCCACTGTCAGCGGAATAAACACCTCGCGGGCAATCTGCTCTACGGTGTGCACTGTCGTGTCGCGCTCTTCGTGGCTCGCCGTAATATCCAGAAATGTGATCTCGTCGGCGCCCTCTTCGTTATAGCGTCGCGCAATTTCCACCGGGTCACCGGCGTCACGAATACCCACAAAGTTGACGCCCTTCACCACCCGCCCCTGATCAACGTCGAGGCAGGGAATGATGCGTTTGGCGAGCGCCATCAGTCGCTCTCCAGAAAAGCATCAACCATGGTCTGAGCCTCGGCCAGATCCAACGTGCCCTCATAGATCGCGCGCCCCGTAATGGCGCCACATATGCCTGCCCTCGCGTGCTGCATCAGGCCACGCACATCCTCAAGCTCGCTAATGCCGCCTGAGGCAATAACCGGTAGCCCCGACTCAGCTGCTAGCGCGACTGTTGCCTCGACATTGACACCTTGCATCATGCCGTCACGGTCAATATCGGTGTAGACCACCGCGCTCACGCCCGCATCGGCAAAGCGCTTGGCAAGATCGGTGGCATCGAGTTCGCTCTCGCTAGCCCAGCCCTCGACGGCAACACGGCCCCCTCGGGCATCGATGCCGACAATGATGTGCTCTGGAAAGGCTGCGCAGGCTTGATGGACAAATTCAGGGTTTTTGGCTGCCATGGTGCCGATGATCGCGTACTCCACCCCAGCTTCAAGATAGCGCGCAATCGTCTCGAGATTGCGGATGCCGCCACCGATCTGAATCGGCAGTGTCGGCAACGCCTTTGAGATGGCCTCGATGATGCCGGCGTTGACGGGCTCCCCTGCAAAAGCGCCGTCTAGATCGACAATATGGAGCCGCCGGGCGCCCTCGTCGAACCATCGCTGCGCCGTGGCAACGGGGTCGTCAGAGAACACCGTGCTGTCTGCCATATCGCCCTGCCGCAGGCGGACGCACTGGCCGTCTTTCAAATCAATGGCGGGTATTACGAGCATGTGCCGTCCCAGTCGAGAAAGTTTTTAAGTAGCGTCAGCCCCGCGGTATGGCTCTTCTCCGGGTGAAACTGCGTTGCGAACAGGTTCTCCTGCGCCAGTGCCGCGCAACCCGTAAGTCCGTAGTCAAACGTTCCCGCTACGACTGCCTCGCTATCGGGCACTACGTGGTAGCTGTGAACAAAATAAAAACGCGTGTCGGGCTCGATGCCGCGCCACAAGGGGTGATCGATGGCCGGCCGCACGGCGTTCCAGCCCATGTGCGGCACCTTCAGCCGCTCACCCTCGTCGCCGCGATGCGCCTCGCCAAAGAAGGCAACCTGGCCCGGCAACACATTAAGGCAGTCGACACCGCCATTTTCTTGAGAGTGAGACATCAGGGCCTGCATGCCGACGCAAATGGCCAGCACCGGCTTGCGATCCACATTCAGCACCTGATCCAGCAACTGATCACAGCCGAGGCGACGGATCGCTTCCATACAGTCACGGATACCCCCAACACCCGGGAAAACAACCCTGTCGGCATCAAGGATAGCTTGCGGTTCATGGCTGACCACGACCTCGGCAGCCCCCACGTGCTCCAGCGCGCTCGCCACAGAGTGCAGGTTGCCCATGCCGTAATCGATTACGGCAACCCGGTGGGTCACGGCTTACAAAACCCCTTTGGTCGAGGGGCTGGTGCCAGCCATGGCTGCGTCGGGCGCGACCGCCATGCGCAACGCCCGGCCAAACGCCTTGAATACAGTCTCGGCCTGGTGGTGGGCGTTGTGGCCGCGGAGATTTTCGATGTGTAGCGTCACGTCGGCGTGATTCACGAAGCCCTGAAAGAACTCGACCACCAGATCAACGTCGAACTCGCCGACTTTGGCGCGCGTAAACGGCACGTGAAATTCGAGCCCCGGACGACCGCTGCAGTCGATCACCACGCGCGATAGCGCCTCATCGAGGGGTACGTAGGCGTGCCCGTAGCGCACGATGCCTTTCTTGTCTCCAATCGCTTCGCTAAACGCCTGCCCAAGGGTGATGCCGATGTCTTCGACTGTGTGATGCGCATCGATGTGCAGGTCTCCCTTGGCGGTGATGTCGAGGTCCACCTGGCCGTGTCGGGCGATCTGATCCAGCATATGCTCGAGGAAGGGTAATCCCGTATCGAGGGTGCACTGGCCGGTGCCGTCGAGGCATAGCTCGACCGCAATCTGGGTCTCAAGGGTCTCGCGGCTGACTGATGCCTTGCGCGCACCCGCTTCCTGCTGACTCATGCTGTCTTCTCCGGGCAACCCGCCAGACTGCACGGGCGCTACACTAGGGGCGCCATTGTATAGAAAGAGCCCTGCTTCTTCATTGCGAAGCTTTACCACTTCATGAGTGAAAAAGATCACATTGCCGACGCGTTGCTCGAGTGGTTTGACCAGCACGGGCGCACCGACCTGCCCTGGCAAACAAACCGCACGCCGTATCGCGTTTGGGTGTCGGAGATCATGCTCCAGCAGACGCAGGTCGCCACGGTCATTCCCTTTTACGAGCGTTTTATGGCGCAGTTCCCCTCGGTCGAAAATCTGGCTGAGGCCGCCGAGGACACGGTATTGCACTTGTGGACCGGCCTCGGCTACTACGCCCGCGCCCGCAACCTGCACCGCTGTGCCAAACAGGTTTGCTCATCGCGCAACGGCGTTTTCCCGAGCGACCTGGCAGGGCTCGAGGCCCTGCCCGGTATTGGGCGCTCTACCGCCGGTGCGATCCTCTCTTTGGCCATGGATACCCGGGCGCCGATTCTCGATGGCAACGTGAAGCGGGTGCTCGCGCGTTACCACGCGGTCGAAGGCTGGCCCGGTCAGCGGGCGGTCAGCGACACGCTGTGGTCCTTTGCCGAGCACCACACGCCACAAGAGCGCCTTGCAGACTACACGCAGGCGATCATGGATCTCGGCGCGACCTGCTGCACGCGTAGCCGGCCGGCCTGCGAGCAATGCCCTCTGGAGCGGGGTTGCGCGGCATACGCGCAGGATCGACAAAGTGATTTCCCGGGCCGAAAGCCGCGCAAGCCGATTCCCCTGCGGCAGCGCTGGCTCGCGGTGGTCACGCGCGCGCCCGGGGAGGTGCTGCTGCAAAAAAGACCGGACTCAGGTATCTGGGGTGGGCTTT
>JAHEJH010000213.1 GCA_024638905.1 Luminiphilus sp. | reverse complement strand
TGTGGTTTTCCCGTTACCGGGAATATCGTGCCGATGCCGCGGGCGCGCGGCTCGCTGACCGCGAGGGTATGATCGCAGCCTTGCAGCGGCTCAAAGCAGAGCAGGGTCTGCCCGGGGATTTACCCGGCGAGCTGACCGCCTTCGGTATCCGCTCACACACTGGCTCAGGTCTCGCTGCGCTCTTGCGCTCACACCCGCCGCTGGACGATCGCATTCTCGCGCTGCAAAACGCATGAAAAGAGGCTGGATCCGGATAGCGTGCCTTGCAGCCGCCCTGCTGCCGTGGCAGCCCGGGCCGCTGTCCGCTCAGGAAGCGCCGGACTATCTGAGCTTTTCGACTGATGATGAAGCCAATACCACCGAGGTCTTTCAACGCGCGAGTCCGGCCGTTGTTTTTGTGACATCCAGTGAGCTCCGGCGGCAACGCTTTACCCGCAACGTCATGGAAATTCCACGGGGCGCAGGTTCCGGCTTCGTCTGGGACGCCAAAGCCGGACTGGTTGTCACGAACTACCATGTGGTGGCGGGGGCGGATCGTCTCGCCATCACGCTCGCAGACGAGCAATCTTTTCAAGCGGAAGTCGTGGGCCTGGCGCCCGAGAGAGATCTGGCAGTGCTCCGCTTGATGGATCCACCCGCCGAGCTGATCGAGCTGCCCCTGGGCAATTCATCTGAGCTATCGGTCGGGCGGAAGGTCATGGCCATCGGCAATCCGTTCGGACTGGACACCACCCTCACCGTCGGCGTGGTCAGTGCCCTGGACCGGGAAATACAGTCTCCCAGCAACCGCAGCATCCGCGGGGTCATTCAGACGGACGCGGCGATCAATCCCGGTAACTCGGGGGGGCCGCTGCTGAATTCCCTCGGACAATTGATCGGTGTGAATACCGCCATCTATTCGCCGAGTGGGGGCAGTGCGGGCATCGGCTTTGCCATACCCGTCAACACGGTGATCGAGGTCGTGCCGCAATTGATCGCCTTCGGCAAGATCATGCGCCCCGTACTCGGTGTCGAACTCGCTTCCGATCGCTGGCTACGCCGCTACCGTGTCGAAGGGGTGCCGATCGTCAGAACCTACCGGGGCTTTCCGGCCGAGAGCGCCGGGATGGTCGGCGCAAGGCGAGGTTCGCGGGGCGAGATCATCCTCGGCGACGTCATTACCGAGATCGATGGTGAACGAGTCGCGAACAACGACGAGTTTCTCTCAGCGATGGAAAAGCATCGCGTGGGCGATACCATCGACATTGTCACTTCGCGCGAGGGCGAAGAGAAACGTTTCAGCGTGGAGTTATCCGAGGTCCAATAGCCGCCGTCAATCAGTCTGGTGCTGCGGCCAGCTCTTGGGGTCCAGCGTCTCGCGCGGCAGCTGATCGCGGCTGAACCGCGGCGACTGCCCCGCATCCAATTGTGACTCAAACTGTGTGAGTAATGACTGCGCGACCGGGTAAAGCGCCCAAAGCGCCGCGAGGTTGGTGAGCGCCAATAGCGCCATGGTGAGATCGGCGAAGCCGAACACCGTGCCGAGATCCTGAACCGATGCCCACGCAATCATAGTCAACACCGCAAACCGGAATACCAGAATGGCTCTCGGCCCTAATCGCTCAAAGTAGGCGATACTGTTCTCACCCAGAAAGCTGTTGTAAGCGATCGTCGTGGTGGCGAATAGCACCAGCGCGAGACTCACCAGAGGCTCTCCCCAGGGACCGACATGTTCCGCCACCGCCATCTGGGTCATGACCACGCCCTGCAGCTGCGCTGACTCGGCACCGTAGGTGGATGACATCAGAATGATCAGCGCTGTCGCGGTGCACAAGATGATCGTATCGATAAACACGCTCAATGATTGCACCAACCCTTGAGACATGGGATGGGGTACGTCTGCGGCGGCGGCGACATTGGGCACGGTACCAAGCCCCGCCTCATTGGAGAACAAGCCTCGACGTGCACCCTGCGCAATAGCGGCGGCGGCGCCACCGCCTACCGCCTGTTCCAGACCAAAGGCCGAGGAGACAATCAGCCACAGCGCGCTCGGAATCTCCCCGACATTCAGCGCCAAAACCAGCACGGCAAGTATGAGATAACCCACCACCATAGCGGGGACAATAATTTCGGAGACCAGTGCGAGGCGTCTAATACCGCCGAACAGGATGACCGCCATAACCCCGGTCATCACCAGCCCGCTGGTCAAGGCGGGAACGCCAAAGGCCGATTCTATCGACGTCGTCACAACGTAACTCTGTACCGCATTGAAGCCAAAGCCGATGGTCACCAGTAGCAGCACGCTGTAGATCACCGGGAGCACTCGCCAACCCAGGCCATAGCGCATGACATAGGCGGGCCCGCCGCGAAATGTCTCCTCGCCGTGGCGTCGCTTGTAAAGCTGCGCCAAGGCACATTCGAACAAACTGGTCGACATACCTAATAAGGCAATCAGCCACATCCAAAACAGTGCACCCGGACCGCCCAGCGTGATCGCCACCGCAACACCTGCGATGTTGCCGCCACCGACCCGGCCAGCGACACTGACTGTCAAGGCCTGAAAGCTGGAGATACCCCGCTCTGAACCCCGCCACTCGATATCTGACAACACCGCAAGAGCGCGGCGAAACAATCGGATCTGCACATACCGGGAGCCAATCGTGAACCGCACTCCCACGATCAACAGCGCACCGATCAGCACATAGGACCAGAGCCAGTCCGTAATGGTCATGAGCATAATGGTCAGATCAATCCGGTGATGAGAATAATCGCCACCGCTGGCACAACGACAAACCGAGTGAGCCCGCGCCAGGGTCCGTACCATTGGGGGTCGTCCCGCAGCTCATCCGCGCTGTGGTCCGGATGCATGAACCAGCCCGTGAACAGAGCCACGAGCAGACCTGCCATCGGCAGGAAAAGTTTGTCATAGAGCGCTTCCGTGAGCTCATTGAAGTTCATGCCGAACAGGCGGTAGTCCTCCCAGACGTTGTAGCTCAGCACTGAAATCACACTCAGACAGGTCACTGAGCCCACCACTAAAATCGTGCTGCGTTGCCGGGAGGTACCGAGTTTCTCTTTAGTCCAGCTGGTCACGCTCTCCAAAAGTCCGACCATCGACGTCACGCCGGCCACCGCCAACATCACGAAGAACAGCACGGCAAAAACCGCACCGCCGGGCATTTGCGAAAATGCCACCGGCAAAGTCTGGAAAATAAGACCCGGACCGCTGGCCATATCGAGACCGAAATGGAACACCGCGGGGAAGACAACAAAACCGGCCAGCAGCGCGATAAAGGTATCAGCCAACACGATCATGCCGGCCCCGCGAGCGATAGAGAAATCGTTCGGCAGGTAGGCGCCATAGGTCATCATGCCACCCATGCCTACTCCAATAGAGAAAAAAGCCTGTCCGACTGCCGCGAGAAAGGTCGCACCGGTGACTTTGCTGAAATCTGGCGTGAA
>JAHEJH010000211.1 GCA_024638905.1 Luminiphilus sp. | reverse complement strand
GATATGTAGGACGTTATGACAGATCAGCACACTCTCGGGTGCATCGGCGTGACCGGTGTAACCCACGAGCTGCGAGGGGTCTGCCAGCGTTGCGGGCTCGCCTGACGCTTGTTGCACTGAGAGTGCGCCTGCTGAGATGGCATAAGCCGTGGCCTCAGCGTGACTGCCGCCGGTCAGTGGGCAATGGGTATCTAGGAAGTCCCGCGCCCAGGCGATCACGCGCTCACCGCGGACCGGGTTGTAGGCGCCGCCGCGCTCTGCGCCGCCGTCCTCGGGTATGGCGTCGGTGCCATATAGCGCGTCGTACAGACTGCCCCACCGTGCGTTCGCCGCGTTGAGCGCATAGCGCGCATTCATCACCGGCACCACGAGCTGCGGGCCCGCAATCTGCGCAATCTCCGGGTCGACGTTGTCAGTGGTGATGCTGAAGGGGGCGGGCTCGGGATGCAGGTAGCCGATCTCCCTGAGAAATGCCTCGTAGGCATCGGCGTCAAACGCTTCGCCCTGGTGGTCGCGATGCCACTGGTCAATCTGCGTCTGCAGAGCGTCCCGCTCTGCCAGGAGTCGCTGGTTCTCAGGACCCAGCGTTGTCCAGATATCCGCTACGCCCTGCCAGAAGTGATCGGGATCAATCCCTGTGCCCGGGGCGATCTCGTTGACTAATAGTGAGTGGAGCGCCTCGTCGATGTGAAGGTCGGCACACTGGATTCGATTGGACATGGTTCATTTCCTGCTGTCGTGCGGATGTCTGGAGCACGTTTGTCTGCGCGTGCTCTTTGCGGGAAGTTGCGAGGGTGTCACTCTACTCAGTCACTACTATTGATGACAGTGATCCAGGCGATAAACGATATTCGCAGAGTTTATAGCTAGGCGTCAGTGTCGCCCGGCAGGGCCCGGGCAATGCCCGTAATGAACTGCCGCACCCAACGATGGGGCGCGTTGTTATGAAGCAGCGGGCTCCAGGCCATTTTGAGTTCCAGCGGCGGGATGGCGAAGGGCGCTTCCCGAATGACGACGCGCGGGTGGTCGTGTTTCAGGCGCGTCGCTCGGGTTGGCAGGGTCACGATCAAGTCGTTCTGCTCCGCGAGGGTCATGGCGGCTTGATAGTGGCGGGTAAAGACGCGTATCTGTCGCTTCTCGCCCTGTTCTGCGAGCGCGGCATCGACCCAGCCCAGTCGCTGCACATCCCCGGGATCCACCCCCACGCCGACCCCCATACCGGTTTTGCTGACCCAGATGTGATCGGCGCTGAGGTAGTTCTCCAGCGAAAAATCCTCAAGGATCGGATTGTCGGCGCTCATCAGGCAAGAGAAGCTGTCCTCCCAGAGCGTGATCTGATGAAAAGACTGTGGCATTTGGTCGAAGCGGTTGATGACCAGGTCGACCTTGCCGCGCTCCACGTCCAGAAAGCTCACATCTGAAGGGTTCATGATGTCGAGCGTGATACCCGGGGCGTGCTCGCGGAGTTGCGTGAGCACCGCAGGGAAAAGTGTGGACTCGGCATAGTCGCTGGCCATGATACGCACCACCATCTGCGCCTCGCCCGGCGCGAACTCGGTGGCGGGCTGCATGGCGCGATCCACGCCCAAGAGAATCTCCTTGACCAGAGGTTCCAGTTCCAGTGCGCGTTCGGTGGGGGTCATGCCCTCAGAGGTGCGCACCAGCAGTGGGTCGTCAAACAGGGTCCGCAGTCTTCTGAGTCCGTTGCTCATCGCGGGTTGTGACAGCCCCAGTTGATTCGCGGCTTGGGTCACATTGCGCTCGCGCAGCAGCACCTCCAGATAAACCAGCAGATTGAGATCAATTTGGTTGAGGTTTTTCATATAATGCGTGCCAGGCGTGCCCGCCTATATTCATGTGATGAATTATAACTCTTTGGTCATATTTTTGCCGTATGGCTCTGGCGGGGCAAAAATGTGCGGTACCCAGGCGGATGGCGCAGTCGAAGCCCCGCGCCAAGACGATGCCAAAACGAGGAAGACACGATGTATACGGCCCCAACGGATGACATGCAGTTTCTGATCGACGACGTGCTCGATGTCGGCTCGGTGCTGGGTGAGCTCCCCCATTACGCAGAGCTGGGTTTGGGCAGTGACCTGACCACAGCGCTCCTCGATGAAGCCGCCAAGTTCGCTTCCGATGTGGTCTCGCCTCTGCGGCGGGTCGGTGATGCGCATCCGGCGCGCTGCAGTGACAGCGCGGTCACCATTCCGCCAGGCTATGGCGACGCCATTCAGCAATTGGGCGCCGGTGGTTGGGTCGGTATCTCGGCACCGCAGGATCAGGGCGGGCAGGGCCTACCGGAGCTTTTCGGCACCGCCGCCTGCGAGATGTGGAACAGTGCCGACATGGCCTTTGCGCTTGAGCCTTTCCTCAGCGCCGGTGCTGCGCTGGCCATCTCGGCCCACGCGAATGAGGCGCTTCAATCCACCTACCTCGAAAAGATCTACTCGGGTGAGTGGTCGGGCACCATGAACCTCACGGAATCCGGAGCCGGGTCTGATCTGGGACCCATGAAAACCCGCGCCGAGCGCGAGGGAGATCATTACCGCATTTATGGGCAGAAGATTTACATCACCTGGGGTGATCACGACGCGACCGATAACATCATCCATCTGGTATTGGCGCGTCTCCCCGATGCGCCCGAGGGCAGCCGCGGTATATCGCTGTTTCTGGTGCCCAAGTTCATGGTGAATGAGGACGGCTCACTGGGCGGCCGCAACGATGCTTACCCGGTTTCGGTTGAGCACAAGCTGGGTATTCACGGTAGTCCCACCTGTGTCATGGCCTACGGCGACAACGGCGGTGCGATCGGTTATCTGGTGGGCGAAGAGAATCAGGGCCTCGCCTGTATGTTCACGATGATGAACGAGGCGCGCCTCAAGGTGGGTTTGCAGGGTCTCGGTGCCTCCGAGGGCGCTTACCAAAAGGCGGTGGCTTACGCGCGGGAGCGGGTTCAGGGCGGAGTACCGATTATCGAGCACGCTGATGTAAAGCGCATGCTGCTGACGATGCGTGCGCTCAATGAAGCCATGCGCGCGCTGGCGTATTCCGAGGCGGTGACCATGGACCTTGCCCACGCCGGTCCCGAGGGGACCCGCGAGGCGAGTCAGCGCCGTATTGATTTAATGATCCCGGTGATCAAAGGCTGGCTCACAGAGCTGGGTATGGAGGTGACCTCTTTGGGGGTGCAGGTGCACGGCGGCATGGGCTACGTTGAGGAAACCGGTGCCGCGCAGTATTTGCGGGACGTGCGCATTACGCCGATCTATGAGGGCACCAACGGCATCCAGGCGGCGGACCTGCTGAACCGCAAGCTGGGTCGCGACGGTGGCGCCACCATGGAGGCCATGCAGGCCGAAGTTCGCGAGGTTGCCGCCACGCTCCAGGACCACAGTGACCCGCGGCTCCACAGTTTAGGGGCGCGTCTTGCGGAATCCC
>JAHEJH010000079.1 GCA_024638905.1 Luminiphilus sp. | reverse complement strand
CCCGGGCGAATTCGCCGGCTGCGGCGCGAAGCGGGAGAGCGGGGCTACAACCCCAACCTGTGGTTCGATAACGTCGAGGTGATCGTAGCGGAGCAGGTGGGGCGCGAAACGGTGCAGTACGTCTCCAACATCTTCAAGTACTACCTGACCTATCGCTGGATCAACACGGCCGATGCCGAGCGGGCTGCCGCGCGACGCGCGACGGGTATCGAAGACGCTCCCTGATTTAGCCCGAGCGGCAAAGCTAGAATACTCAGGAAGCGCCAATCAGCCGCTCTGTTTCCTCACACCACTGCAGGCGCCCCACCTCGGCGTAGCGCCGCCGCACGCCCGGCGTAGGACTGAGATAAAAAAGATCTCCGTTCTTTCCGGTCAAGGTGACGTCAACGCCACTCTCCCGAGCAACGCCGGCGTTGGCCTTCATGTGCTCGGCCTCACCATGCACTGGAATGGCCAGCGTCGGTTTCAGAATCTGATAAAGATCCGCCAGCTCCCCCTGGCAGGGGTGACCTGATGCGTGCAGGATCAGCTCGCTCTCATCCGCTGAAATCACCTCTATCCCCCGGCCGCGCAGGCCCTCGATCAAGCGCTGCACCGACGTCTCGTTTCCGGGAATCGTCTTGGAAGAGAGAATGACGGTGTCACCGGCCTCGAGCACCAGATCGGGATGCGTTTGCATCATAAGGCGATGCAGTGCCGCACCCCATTCCCCCTGGCTGCCGGTGGCCACGCCCAGTACTTCTGCCGGGGGCAGGTACCCTAAATGCTCCGCGTGAATGGGCTGAAAATTTTCTGGCAGCAACCCGACTTGCTGAGCGCATCGGGCCATCCCCGCCGCGGAACGGCCCAATACCCCTAGATAGCGGCCTGTCAGTTGAGCGATGCTCGCCAGAGTTTGCATCCTCGCCACGTTACTGGAGAAGCAGCCCACCACAACGCGACCCTCGCATCGCTCTATCACCTGACGTAAACCCGCCGCAACCTCGCCCTCGGAAGGGGTGTGTCCCGCGCGCAGGGCGTTGGTGGAGTCGCAGATCACCGCGTCAATCCCTTCATCGCCCAACTCGCGAAACCGCTTGGACGACCAGGCCGCACCGACGACAGGGTTGGCGTCAATCTTCCAATCCGCCGTGTGCAGTATCCTCGACTGTGACGTAGTGATGCTCAGTGCACAGGTCTCAGGGGTCGAGTGCGTAATAGGAATCCACTCGATATCAAAGGGACCGACCTTGATCTCCTCACCTGGCTCGATTTCGATCAATGAGCTCGGCAGCACGCCTCTGCGGCTCCGCGTTTTATGTCGTAGCACCGCGGCTGCAAATGGGGTGGCATAAACCGGGCAACGCAGTTGCTCCCAGAGATAGGGCAGTGCACCCAAGTGATCCTCATGGGCATGCGTCACAATCAAACCCGCGAGTTGCTCGCGCCGGGTAGTAATAAAGCTCAGGTCGGGCATTTGCACCGAGGGTCTCAGCGCACCGGGCACCTGCTCCAAGGTAATGCCACAGTCCACGGCCACCCACTGACCAGCATGGCCGAAGAGATTGAAGTTCATGCCGATCTCCCCACAGCCACCTAGGGGCAGGAAGACCACATCACTACTTAGCGACTCGCTCATTTGAAATCGATTTACCAGGTATAGCCAATTCGGAATTTTAGCGTTTCGTCGAGCTTCTCCTTACCGTCTGCCGCGCCACCGTCATAATCAGCCGTCGCCTCTGCTGCCGCCTCCAGCCCCAAAAATAGCGGGAATCTGAGACCCACTGCGGTGCGGTAGATAGACTTTTCAGTCGAGGACGTATTAATAATATTTGCCTGGCGGAAATACAGGGTCACCCTACTGTCGAAGAGCTGCGCCTCGCCGGTAAGGTTAATGGTAACGCCCGTATAGGAGTCATCCTCGGTAACCACAAAGTCTGTGTCGACATAGGCGAAGCCCAATTCAGCGTCGAAGGTCAGCGTATCGCGGGTCAAGAGTTTACGGCCGAAATAAGCGCTGGCGTAGGAACGCCGGTCAATATCAGCAAACACGTTGGAACGAAAACCTACGTTTAAGCCGAGATAATTGCGCGGGTCAGACAGAAAATAGTCGTACTTACCTTCCACTCGCCAGTTATCCGCTGTGGGCTGGCTGGTTTTCATCACGTTGCCGTCATCGTCTAGGACTGGGTCGCCGTTATCGTTTGTATCGACAACAAACGCACTACTATCCTCATAATCAGCGCGTAAAGTAATACGGTCCCGAAGACTCTCGAGAATCGTCTCCGCATCCAGATTCAGCTTATCTGTCTCGGTATTACCCCGGTTGTATTCGATCGCGCTCGTGACGCGTCCGGTGATGTGATAGCCATGGCCCTGTTCCCATTCTTCGGGGTTGGCAACATCCAGCTGGTCCAGAGCCAAATTGTCCGCATCGTCCAGCACCACCTCACCATCCACTACCATTAGAGAGGACAGCGCCAACTTCTGCTGTTCAGTCGTAAGCAGTTCGATGTCCTGATCTGACTCGAGAAACAGAATTGATGACAGCGCGATGGTAAGGTCCCCCATCAACTCGGTCGCCACGTACAGCTCGCCGTCACGGATGTCGGTGATTTCACCGTAAATCACCGACTGATCCACCAGTTCGATTCTGGCGGGGGCCGGAGACTCGCTCGCCTCAGGCAGATCGGAGTCAGACCAACCCGGGCTGCTTATCGGCAGTATGAAGAGTGCGAATAAGGCGATTGCGTGTATCCTTCGCGGGTCGCTATTGCTCAGCATGATCGACATTTCATCCATTTTTAGGTCGTATAACGCTGGACTGTAAGCGAAGCGCCACGACAATGAAATTGCGGAATGCGACAACTTCCGCCGCGCCTTTGGTGAATCGATGACTCAACATTTTGACTACGACCTGATGGTCATTGGCGCAGGCTCCGGCGGCGTCCGGGCCGCCAGAAAAAGCGCCGAATTCGGTGCCCGGGTGGCCGTGGTAGAGGAAGCCGCACTGGGCGGCACCTGCGTCAACGTGGGCTGTATCCCTAAAAAACTCTACGTCTATGCCAGTGAGTACGCAGCCGCCTGGCGCGAATCCGCACAATTTGGCTGGCAGGCGGAGGGCGTTTCTTTTGACTGGAAAACGCTGCGAGACAACAAGACCAAGGAGATCGCGCGACTCAACGCCATTTATGCGCGCCTCCTTGAGGCACCCGGAGTTGATATTATTGAGGGCCACGGTGCGCTCGCCGGGCCCCAGGAAGTCGTGGTGGGAGAGTCCCGGTACCGCGCCGAGAAGATTTTACTCGCCACCGGCACCTGGCCCGCCATGCCGGAGATCCCCGGCATCGAGCTGGCGCTGACCTCTAACGAGATTTTTGATGTGGAGCGCTTTCCCAAGCGGCTACTCATTGTGGGTGGTGGCTATATCGCCACCGAATTCGCCAGCATCTTCACGGGCCTGGGCGCCAACGTTGTCCAGAGTTATCGCGGCGAGCTGTTTCTCCGCGGTTTTGATCACGACATTCGCCAATTTCTGAGCGAAGAAATGCGCAAAGCCGGCGTGGACTTGCGCTTCAACCACCATGTCACGGCGCTGGAGTCCCAAACCAGTGGCGTAATCGCCCATCTCTCGGACGGTCACGAGCCCTTCGATGCCGTGCGGTACGCGACCGGTCGCAGACCGAATATTGCACAGCTGGGACTCGAGCATACCGGGGTGACGCTCACCGAAGCTGGCTACATCGAGGTCGATGATGCGTTTCAAACTGCAGAACCCAGCATCTTCGCGCTGGGGGATATGACCGGTGGCTGGGAGCTGACGCCGGTGGCCATCGGCGAGGCGATGGCCTTTGCGCAAACCCAGTTTGGCGGTCAGGCCCAGACCATGGATTACCACGCCATCCCGACCGCGGTGTTCAGTCAACCACCCATTGGCACCGTGGGGCTCACTGAGGAAGAGGCGTTGACGGCCGGACATCAGGTGACCATTTTCGAGTCCACCTTCAGGCCACTCAAACACGCGGTAAGCGGCAGTGAAGAGCGCACCATGATGAAGCTAGTCGTCGATGCCAAGTCTGATCGCGTACTGGGAGCACACATGGTGGGCACCGATGCAGGTGAGATATGCCAGGGACTGGGTATTGCACTCAAAATGGGTGCGACCAAAGCCGACTTTGACCGCACCGTGGGTATCCATCCCACAGCGGCGGAGGAATTCGTGACCATGCGGACACCCCGCGACTGATCGTGGAACTCGCGCTGTGGGAAATTGGGGTGCTGATCCTCGCCGGATTAGCCGGCGGCTTCATCAATGTCATGGCAGGGGGTGGCTCGGTGATTACCGTACCGGTCATGATTTTTCTGGGCGTACCCGGACCCGTTGCCAACGGCACCAATCGACTACCCATCCTCGCTCACAACATCAGTGCGGCCTTGACCTATATCCGGCATGGGCTGCCCCAGTCAGGCATGATCCTGTCGCTCTCACTGTGCGCGGTACCGGGCGCAGTGGCGGGTGCGCTGGTCGGTGTGCGCCTGCCTGTCGAAACCTTCAATTTGGTACTGGCAGGCGTCATGGGTTTGGTGCTGATTGTGATGCTGACCGATGCCGGACGGCCACAAGCCTTGGCCGCCACGCCCCTGACACCGCGACGGCGCCTATGGGGACATGTTCTGATGGTCGCAGCGGGCTTCTGGGGCGGGTTTATTCAAATCGGCATGGGCTTCATTTTGCTACCTATCCTCAACCGGGTGCTGGGCCTCGACTTAGTTGCGGCTAACATCCACAAAGTCTTTATTATTCTGCTCTACACGCTCTCTGCGCTGTGGGTGTTTGGCAGTCAACTGGAGTTGCTCTGGTGGATAGGCGCCGTCATGGCGGTGGGTAATGCCGTCGGCGGCTGGCTCGGCGCCAAACTGACGCTGAAGGGTGGTGAGCGCGTGATCCGCTGGGTGGTCGTGTTTTCGATCGCCGGCATGATGGTGAAACTGATATGGTTCCCCTAATAGATGGCCCAAGGAGCGGCATTAACATGATCGACTGGACAAGGTGCCTGCGTCGCGCAGTCATCACCGTACTGTGTGTCGGCATTCTGGGGTGCACCACCATGCAGGTGGACACGGCGCCCGCAGATCGTTTCGCCAGCAAGGGCTATCAGACCTTTAGCTGGCGCGCTGAAGTGCCGACAGGTGTCCCCCAGTCCATGGAAACGCTTTACCAGCTCTCAACCACGGTAAGAGAAGTGTTATCAGAATCGCTGCAAAAAAAGGGCTACCAGTATCAGGCGTCAGGTGGCGACTTTTTCGTGAGCTATGCCTTCGGAGCCCGGCTGGAAGGCGGCGTGGATCCCGGCATGCCCAACCCTGCTCCGACCAGCTCAGTCATTAACCGCAGCCCGGACCCGGCCGTCATGGACAATGCCTACGCACTCAGCGGCCCGCGAGAAGTCGCGAGCCTGATGCTCAGCTTCGAGGATGGGGGCAATCTGGCCTCGGTCTGGTCGGCAAGCATCAGCCAGGTGGTGGAAAATCAGAACCAGCCCGACTTAGACAAAGTCCGGCGCAAGCTCGAGCCCGGCATCGCGAGGGCACTGCGCGTGCTTCCCGATGCCTCTACCCGTTGAACCCGCAGACCTCCGGGTTCGCACAAAAAGGCAACGGTTGACCCGACATCCCAGCCCGCAGATTCTCAAGGGCTCGGGTCACCATAGCCATCCGCGTCGAGAAAGTCGCACTCCCCACATGTGGCAGTAACACCGCATTATCCAGACTGAAAAGTGGATGATCAGTGGGTAATGGCTCGGACTCAAACACATCGAGACCGGCTCTGAGACGTCCGCTGGACAGCGCTTCGATTAGCGCCTCTTCATCGACCAAGGCACCGCGGCCGGTGTTAATTAACGTAGCGCCAGAACGCATGCTTGCCAGGCGCTTGCGGCTGGCGATCTGGAGCGTATCTGGCGTGAGGGCGGTGTGAAGGGACACGATGTCACAGCGGCGGAAGAGGTCCTCAAGGTCCACCATCTCGACACCCTCGACGGTTTTAGGTGTCCTATTCCAACCCAAAATAGTGGCGCCAAACCCGCTAAGGCGCTTTACGGTTGCCTCGCCAATAGGGCCCAGACCCACGATGCCGACGGTCGCCTGACTAAGATCGGTTCCCAGCAGCAAGTCTGACTGCCAACCCTGGGACCATTGGCCGGTTCGGATCCATCGATCGGCCTCCGCGATCCGGCGGGTTGCCGCAATCATCAGCCCCACTGCCAAATCAGCGGTGCTATCGACCAATACACCCGGTGTATGACCGACGGGGATGCCGGCAGCAGTAGCCGCCGCCAAATCAATGTGGTCAACACCCACCGAGATGGTTGAAATGACCTTTAAATGCTTAGCGCCCGCGATAACGGATGCCGTGATCGGCGTGGAGAGTGCGCACAACAGGCCCTCGGCATCAGCAAGCCATTCTTGCAGCGTCACCTCGGGCATCGCCTCCATGCCTGACCACGTCAGTAGATCGAAGTGATCACCTAACGGCGCAATGATGTCCTCGGGCAGATCGAGGCTGATCACGCACTTGGGCGTCACAGGGTGCTCCTTGACAGATCTGGTGCGGCATCGGCCGGCTGGGTTGCGAGTGCATTACCGAAGACCAGTGACCACATCACAACCAGCAGGACGACGACACTGGTTCCCAACCAGGCCAGCCCATAGCCTCCCTGTGCCAGTAAAGCCGCTGCCACCAAGGGACCCAGAATCCGACCGAAGGCAGCAGAAGAGGCTGTCACGCCAAAGAACTGTCCCCGCGACGCAGGGGTGACCAAATGGCTCGCGATGGTATTGAGCACCGGTAGACATAGCGTGGCCGCAGAGAACAACAACAGGCCCAGCGCGCCCATAGCCCACGCCTGGGTCGCAACGGCTGAAAGCGCGAGCGAGGCACTGAAGCACACCGCCGCGCCGCGCAATACCCAAAGATTGCCAAAGCGGTCGGTCATGCGGCCAAGAATATTGCCCTGGGTAACCACCATGACGACACCGATCAGCCCAAAAAACAGTCCCACTTCGCGGGCCTGCCAGCCAAGACTATTCGCCACCCACAGTGGAAACAGATAGACCGAGGCGCTCACCGCGGAGGTGTGGAAACAAAACTGACAAATAAATAGGGGTAATCCAGGGCGCTTCACAATCTCACGAAGAGACGCGGGCGGGGCATCATCGACTGCGGTGTCAGAATGACCATCCCGGGCCTTACCTGCTGGCAAAAGGACAAACGCCAACGCGGCGGCAACGACTGATAATACGCCGGCGACCAGACAGGGCAGCATAAAGTCTGTCTCACTTCGGGCGAGTACACCGCCTATCACGGGCCCGAGAATCAAACCAATACCGAACGCTCTGCCAATCAAACCCATGGCTCGGGATCTCTGCTCGGGCGTGCTGGCATCTGCTATCAGAGCGGTGGCCACCGGAACGCCCCCCGCCATCATGCCGGCCACCGCACGAGACGCATAAACCAGCCAGAGCGTGTCAGCAATGGCCAGCAGGAAGTGCGATACCGCTCCGCCAAGCAGACAGATACCGAGAATCCGCCGCCTACCTACCCGGTCAGACAACCTGCCCCAGATCGGCGCAACAATCGCCGCAGCGACACTGTACGTAGCGAGAATAAAAGCGATGTCATCCGTGCCCCCGCCGAGCTGCGGAGATAAAAAGGGCAAGATCGGAATCACAATGCCAAAACCAATCAAATCGACGACGATCACAAAGAACACCAGCCACGCCAGCGACTGCTGACGGGCGCGGTCGATGAATCGGGTCACGACTCGGTCCAGCGATGCGTCTCGGGGAGCGTAATATCAAAGAGATCCAATGCACGCGCCACACTCTGGGTGATCACGGCATCCAGCGAATCGGGTTTGGCATAAAAAGCGGGCACGGGCGGGGCCACAACGGCCCCCATCTCGGTGACGGCCGCCATGTTGCGGAGATGGCCGAGATGCAAAGGCGTCTCGCGCACCATCAGCACCAATCGACGGCGCTCCTTCAGCACCACATCCGCCGCTCGTGTGAGCAGCGACGAGGTCACCCCTGATGTGATTTCACCGAGCGTCCTGATTGAGCAGGGTGCCATCAGCATACCGCGGGTGCGGAAAGATCCACTGGCCACCGAGGCGCCGACATTCCGCACCGGATACCACACGTCAGCCAGTTCCCGGATATCCTCAACCGATTGATCCAGCTCATGATGCACGGTGAGCTCGGCCGATTTACTCATAATCAAGTGCGTTTCAATCGGCAGCGGCTTGAGGAGCTCCAGCGCCCGAACACCGTACTGCACGCCGGAGGCGCCGCTAATGCCAATAATCAGTCGATCCACGGGTTCATTCTCCACAGGAGACCCCTAGCGGGCGCTGGCCCTAATCTCTGCGCGAACACGGGGCAGACGCTTTTCACGACGCATTTTTCAGTGCTTCCAGCATCGCCATCATTTTTTCGTGCACCTTGTTGACCGCTTTCAGCGGGCGGACCATCACCTTGAACTCAGTGATCTGGCCATTGGCCGTCTGAATCATATCGATGCCATTGACCTGAATCCCGTCCATAGTGCACTCAAATTCCAACACCGCCGAATCGCCATCGCGCACTTCACGCACGTATCGAAAATCGGTATCAAAAACCTGCCCGGCTGCACTGAGGTACATGTGTGTAATGTCCCGCCCCCGCTGCGGGGTGTGCACGACGGGGGACCAGAAAACGCAGTCCGGCGCCAAAAGATCATATAGGCCGTCTGTGGTGCCATGAGCCATCATGTCGTGCCACCGGTCGATTGCATTATCAGATTGCTGTGTCATGTTTGCTCTCTCACTCGGGTCTCTCTTTCGTGCCTACCGTCGCCTGCCGCTCCGCGGCGACTCCACCCCACCTTCCTGCTGCAGATCTTGCTGGGCAGCGAGCCGTAACTCGTAGGACTGCTGACCTCGCAGCCGATCCGCACGGCGAATCTGAAGTTGATACTTTCGACGACGATGGGCGGCCATCAGCCGCTGAAACCGCTCTGCATCCTGCTCCCCTGAGAGCCACGCCTCCACCTGAGCAATATCGATGCCCAGTCGATAAGCGATGCGCGAAGGGCGAATTCGATGAACGTGAAACTCCGCCACCAAATCAATTTGCTGCTCCGGAGTGAGCGTACATTCGCAGGCGTACCCGATGGGGGGATTGGGACGTCGACTGTCTGTAACTTGTATCATGGTGCTGTTTACTTGATGTTCCTTGCAGCCCCGATGCCGCTATGGCTCCGGCTCTGGAGCGGTATTGTGACATAGCGCTCATGATCGCGATCCTGCCATACTCTACTGGATTTCTATCGTCGAATACTGCCGCTGTAATCAGCAATAGGACAACCCGTGACAGCCGAACGGATTCAGGACCCCAACTCGCTACGCCGCACAAAGATTGTTGCGACGGTGGGGCCCGCGAGCCAGAGTCAGGACATGATTGGTCGCTTGCTGGGAGCGGGCGTCGATGTCTTTCGCCTCAATTTTAGTCACGGGGCACAAGCAGATCACGCGCAGGTTGCCCAGCACATCCGCCGACAAGCCGGACACCACGGACGGTACGTGGGCATTCTGGCTGACCTACAAGGACCCAAAATACGCGTTGGGGGGTTCGCTGAAGGATCCGTCATGCTCCAGGCGGGCGATCCTTTCCAGCTCAGCTTGTCGATCGCACCGGACGCCGGTGATCAAAGAGGCGTTTCAGTGGAATACGAGGCGCTGCCGGCCAGTGTCGAGCAAGACGATATTTTGCTTCTGGATGATGGCAAGTTAAGGCTGCGAGTCGATGACGTCAGCGAGACAACCGTCGACTGTACCGTCGTGATCGGCGGAAAACTCAGTTCGCGGAAAGGCGTCAACAAGTTGGGTGGCGGTTTGGCGGCACCCGCATTAACCGAGAAGGACCTGGACGATATCCGCGCTATGCCAGACATTGAGCCCGACTTTGTCGCGGTCTCCTTCGTTTCCAGCGCCGAAGACATTGTCTATGCGCGCAAGCTACTTGCGGATCAGGGTCTGCGCCCCGCCATTATTGCGAAAATTGAACGGGCCGAAGTAGTGGCCGACACAGAGCTCTTGAACAGCATCATTGACGCCGCGGACGGGGTGATGGTGGCGCGCGGTGATTTGGGTGTTGAGGTGGGTGATGCCCAGCTCATCGGTATTCAGAAGAATCTGATTTCCACCACGCGCAAGCGGGACCGCATGGTGATTACGGCCACGCAGATGATGGAATCCATGATCAGCAACTCCATGCCGACCCGCGCAGAAGTATTCGACGTCGCTAATGCTGTGCTGGATGGAACAGACGCCGTCATGCTCTCTGCCGAAACCGCGGTTGGGGATTTTCCTGTCGAGGTTGTGACCGCCATGGCGGACGCGGCCCTCGGCGCGGAGCAGCATCCGGTCGCTCGCACCTCCAAATATCGGCTCGATAGGGAGTTCTCAAGTGCGCAGGAAACCATTGCGCTGTCAGCGATGTACGGTGCCAATCATTTCCCGCGTATGCGGGGCATCGCGTGCCTGACAGAGCGAGGCACAACACCCACCATGATGTCGCGGCTGAGCTCAGGCCTCCCCATCTTCGCCCTGAGTCGCAACGCCGACACGCTGCAGCGTCTGGCGCTGTGCCGCGGAGTGATTCCGCTTTTCTTTGACTTCACTGCCTTCGCACCTCAGGACCTCGAGGCGCGCACCATTGAATTTCTAGTGGACGGTGGCTACCTGGCTCGCGGAGATTACATCCTGCTCACTATGGGCAGCGCGCATGGCGAATCGGGTAAAACCGATTTGATGAAGATTTTGCCCGTCGAGTAGGGCCCGATCGCGCCATTTTGGGGCGTTGAACTGCCAAAAAAATTCATCTGCGCTGGCTTGCGAGAGTGCTACACTGCGGTGGCTGGATCTCCAGCACGCTTTTTGCTGAGCCACTGCAGTCTTCGGTCTTCGGTTTTGTTCCCATCAAGCGCAACAGCCCGCAAGGGCAAATGAGTAATCGTCAATACAGGTAGTAGAAAACATGTCAACAGTAACGGGCACCGTGAAGTGGTTTAACGAGACCAAGGGCTACGGTTTTATCGCACAAGAAGATGGTCCAGATGTATTCGTTCACTTCAGCGCTATTCAGGGTGATGGCTTCAAAACCCTCACAGATGGACAGAAGGTCGAGTTCACCGTCACAGACGGACAAAAAGGCCCTCAGGCCGAGAACGTCCATCCGCAGTAACAGCCGAAACAAAAAAGGCCCGTAAGGGCCCTTTTTTATTTCTTTCTGACGTCGCCTAGAAAAGATCTTTTTCCAGCTCGCGCTGGCGATCTTCTTCACTGGTCACGTAAGCGATCCACTGCTGAGCCATCTCCTGTGAGCGCTGCCATTCTTTGCGGCGGGCACCGTCCTTGCCGGCTGCCCTGAACGCCTTGCGAGCCTCGTCGTAATCCCCCAAATTAAAATAAGCCATACCTAGGGCCAAGCGTGCCTGGTCTGGGCGCTTTACACCGCCCTTGTTTAAACCTTTAAGTATCGAGTCAGCGGATTTCTGGAACTGATCTCCGTCGAGGTACACGTTTCCTAAGCGCACGTACAGCTCGCCCTCTTCAGACTTGGCGGCCGCCTTTTCCATCATCGGAATGGACTTGGCCACCTCCCGTGCCTGTGCCCAAGCGCTGCCCGCCAATTCGTAGTTCTTTGACTTGTCCTCGACAAGCTCGTCGGCGAAGCCTTTCTGAATCACAGACCCGGCGTAGTAAGGCGCTTCTGCGTTGAGGTACAAGTAGGCCATGGTCACCAGCTCGCTGGAACGATCGAGGAAGCCCTGTTCATAGGCGGCTTCCATCAGCGCCAGTTGACGCGGCTCGTCTTTCTTCTCGCCATAAAGGTGTGAGGCCTGCACCCAGTACTGCTTCTTTGGGTAGTAGATGATCAGCGTATTCAGCACGTCGAGCGCTGAATCAAAATCTTCTTTGTCGAAGTAGAGGAACCGCGCGAGGTTGTACCACTGCTCTTTGGGCAACTTTCCTTCGCCCTCGTGCATGGCGATCGCCGTCTCGACGTTATCCAGTGCCAGATCGTATCGCTTGACCTGGTAGTAGCCCTGAGCGAGCAACACATAAGCGCCCGCATTGGGCTTCTCGTTCATCTCGAACCACATCAGGAGCGCATCGATGCCCTGCTGCCACTTCTCCTGAACAAAGTAGAGCTGCGCAATGGTGAAGCGTGTGTTGATCTCCATCGCCAGAGGGATATCAGGTTGCGCAATCACCTGCTCGTAATAGCGCAAAGACTGAGGGTAATCCTCGCTCGCGTAGCTCAAAAACGCGTGCAGGTTATAGACGTTAGCCAGCTCGTAACTGTTCAGCGCCTGCTTGCCGTCCTCTGAAATCATGTCATTGAGAATCGCTGACGCACCGGCGTAGTCCTTTGCCTCTGCCAAGGTTTGAGCCTCTGCGAGCCGCTCATAGACCTTATTCCGAAGCGCAGGGGTACGGCGGGTCTCGCGGGTATCTTTCTTAGGCTTGTCCTGGGCTACCGCCTCGGATAGCAAAACGCCCGGGGCCGCCTGATCCAATGCCACCGCACCACAAAGCGCAATAACGGAGAGAGCAGAAACGCGAAACAGTGACGCCATCGTCATAGCCAAACCTCTCATCTCAGTTTTCCAGCTCGTAAGTAAACTTGTTCTGTACGCCGGCCACTTCGATCGGCTCGCCGTCTACCACTCTCGGCTTGTACTTGAACTTCTCCGAGGCCTTCAGCGATGCCCGCTCAAAAATACCCTTAGGCTGGCAGTCCACCGCAAACGGATCTCGAATGGAACCGGTTTTAGTCACGGTGTACTCAACAATGCAGTATCCGGAAATGCCCCGTGTCTGCGCGCGCCTCGGATAAATGGGCGCGACCTTCACGATGGGCAAGTATTCACCATCACCAGACGACATACCCGACGCATTCAGATTGAGGTTAATGCCAGTCGTCGGCGCCATATTGGCAACGTTCATGTCGAGCTGCGTATCGAACTGGATGGGTTCAAGCTCGGGTGGCGGCTCCTCGGGATCGTCAATCTTTTCGGGCTTCACCTCGTTCAGATTGGTTTCGATCGTTTTGTCCGGGACCACGATGTCAGCAATTTTGCGGGCCTTGACGTCCTCTTGCTTGAAGTCTCGGCTGATCAGGCTGTGCATGACAAAAAATAATGCGATGGCAACCGGGACCGCAAGCGCGGCACTGACGGCAACACGAGCCGAACTACCCATAACCGTTAAGCCTCTTCATCCGTGGAAATGCAGGGCGGCGCCGTCAGAATGGGCCGCACAACATCGATCAAGTCCTCGACCACGTAAGCCGGGGTCTCTCGGTCTACCTGCACCACAATATTTGCCTGTGGGGCTTCTTTTTTTGCCGCCTCAGCAGTTCGCAATGCGCGATCCAGCGGCAGCTTATTCTTGTTATAAAAAATATCGCCATTGGCATCAACAGCGAAAATAATCGTGCCGCGCTCACAGGACTCCTGTGTTGAGGCCTGCGGCTTGAACAGCTCCACCCCGGGCTCTTTCACAAAACTGGAGGTCACGATGAAGAAAATCAACATAATGAACACAACGTCCAGCATCGGCGTCAGGTCAATTTGGTTGCCTTCTTCCGCTGCGGCCGATCTGGGCTGGTCACGCATACTCATACTCTCACCCTTTACCGATCCGAGGCCCAGTTCACTGCGGCGACACCGGATTCGCGGGCAGCATCCGCCACATCGATCACAATGCCGGCCTCAGCACCTTTCTCCACCTTAATGGTGACAGGAGCTTCAGGGTCTTCGGCCAGCAATCGCTGAATGTTGGCGCGGACCGCGCGGATGTCCACACGGCGGTTTTCCATCCAAATTTGGTTATCCGAAGCCACCTCAACCAGAATACTGGTGGAGTCCTCAGGATTATCCGGCTGATTGTTGTCGGGGCGGTTGACCTCGACCCCAGCCTCCTTGATGAAGGACGCCACAACAATAAAAAAGATCAACATAATGAACACGACGTCCAGCATCGGTGTTAAATCGATCTCAGCGCCGCCCTGTTCCTGTTCTTTCGCTATTTTTCGCATCGTTTTTTCAACCTGCAGACAGGATCAATGATCCGACGTCAATTGATCTGTCAGGAGCTGCTGCTCCCGGTTGGTAACCCTCTGGAGATAGGTGTTCGCGAACAGGCCAGACAACGCAGCGACCATCCCCGCCATAGTGGGGATTGTAGATCGCTCCACGCCGCCCGCCATGGATTTGGCGTCGCCGCCGCCCGTCACCGCCATCACGTTGAACACCTCGATCATGCCGGTTACCGTGCCAAGAAGGCCTAACAGCGGGCACAGCGCCACGCACGTCGCAATCACGTTCATGTTGTCATTGATCAGTTCGCGACTCTCAGATAGTAGACGCGCGCGGATCTTCTTGGCGTTCCACGACTTGCGCTCGTCGCGCCCTTCCCAGGCACTGACAACCGCAGCGCGGTCAGCCTTCCAAACGGAAGTGAAATACCACACCCGCTCGAAGATCAGTGTCCACATGAAGAATACGAGCGCAGCGATCAGCCACAATACGTTCCCGCCTTTCTCCATGAAGGCAAGAATGACCTCGAAAATTCCCATCGACAGCTACCCTCCTGGGTAATCAGTTGTGCGCGCGCTCGGAGTGCTCCGCCACAATGCCCGTAGCTTGCTCGTTCAGCACATGAATAATGCGCTGTGAGCGGCCGTTGACCACTGTGTGCAGCAATACCGTCGGTATCGCGACCAACAGGCCCAGAACCGTCGTTACCAGTGCGGAAGAAATACCGCCTGCCATTGCCTTGGGATCTCCCGCACCAAAAATGGTAATGGCTTGGAAGGTAATGATCATACCCGTCACCGTACCGAGCAGACCCATCAGCGGCGCGACTGCTGCGATGATCTTCAGCAGCGTCAGACCTGACTCCAGCTTGGGCGTCTCGCTGAGAACGGCTTCGGCCATTTTCAGTTCCAACGTCTCGGGATCCATGTTGGGGTTGGTCTCGTGGACCTTGAGTACACGCCCCAGCGGGTTGTCATCACGAGCAGAGCTCGACTTGAGCTGCGAGGATACCTTGCCGCCCACTGCCGTGAGCACAATCAACCGGTAGATAGCCAGAATAAAGGCAAAAGCACCCACCGCCGAAATGGCATAGCCCACGTAGCCACCCTGATGCCAACGCTCAGTGATGGTTGGGCTGTCAATGATGGCCGCGAGGAACGAGCCCCCGGTTGGACCCGTCGGATCAATACCAAACTGCGTCAGACCAGACTGAGAACCCGCGAGATCCTGAGCCTGGGAATTGAAGCCGCCGCCTGGCTGACGGGGCAACTCTGCCAACTTGTCGACATTGAAGGAGAGGTAGTTACCGTCGGTATCAACGATATTGAAAGCACCGACTCGCACCACTTCGCGCTCGCTGAGCTCACCAGAAGGTGTCGCAACCTGCGCCGTGAACCGGCTGACTTCGCCCTGCTCGCGGATTTCACGCAGCAGTTCAAACCAGACCCGCTCGATCTCCGCAATGCTAGGAAGCTGGTCAGAGCCAGACATCTTGGCAATCAAGTCCTTGAGGAAGCCTTCTCGGCCGGGATACTCGGAGCTGACCAGTGACACCTCAACGTTGGATGCCAGGTCACCTGAGGCCGCCGTAAGGTGGCCAAACAGCTCGGAGAGCGTACCCAGACGCTCACGCAATTGCTCCTGCTTGGCAGCAATCAGCAGCTCGTTTTGTTCAAACTGCTTCTCGAGTCGCGCTGAGCGGCGCTCCTCGCGCGTGCGCTCTTCCTCAGCGCGCTTTAGCGCGGCTGCCTGATTAGCTTTGTCCTGAGTAAAGCGGGCTTCACGCGCCGCGTTTTCAGATGAGGCACGCGCCTGACCCTGCTTGACCAGATTCAGCAGCTGGTCGAGGTTCTCGGCGGCAATCTCCTGCGGCGTCGGGGGTGGCGGTGCTTCCGCGTCGGCTTCCTCCTGAGCAAAGGTCAGGGGTGCAATCAGCGCGCCCGCCAGTACGATGGCAGATACTTTCAGCAATTGAGAACGCATTTCAGTTCGCCTCCGGCGCAGATACAGGCATGTTCAAGAGCTCAATCGTCGCCTGCTTCTTGGCGATTCGAACCCCTTTGCGGACGGCAGTAGCGTAATCGCCAGCTGACAACTCTTCCCAGCTTTGGGCATCTTTATTCCAAGCACCGGTCTCGGCGCCATCTGTGCTTTGGTACACCAGCGCGACGCGGCCAATACGCAAAATATCGACTTCGCGGTCGGCACCACCCAGCTCAATCGTGTCGGTGTACGCTTCTATGCCGCGACCGTACTGCAGTTCAATCGAGTAAAGCTCCAGCACCTGCCGAAACGCCTCGGCGGAGGTCACATCGGAACGGTCCATGTTGGCTCGCACTGCCTCGATGTTGCCCAGTCTGGTATCGAGATCAAACGGCATATCGAGATTGATGAACTGCTCCAGGCCATCGAGCATGCGTGTCACCAGCGGCGGGATCTGCCGCTGAATCACCGATGCTTCCGCAATCGAGGCATCGATATCGCGGATACGCTTCTCCTGATTGGCAATCTGTCGCTCAAGCCGCGCGTTGTAGACCTTCAGTCCGTCTACCTGCTTCATTACTGTCTTGTAATCAGACAGGAGGCTGGCGGTTTCATCAGCCAGGCGGTCAATCTTGGCTTGTGACGCCTTGGCCGCTACTGTGCGCTGCTTGCCGACCTCAACGATAGGATCGATGGACTGCGCGCCCGCAATGGACGCACCGCCGCCGATGCATATCGCCGCCAGCAAGGTTTTCAATCGAGTCGTGGTCATGGGGTTGATACTTCCTCTCAAAAGCAAATCGGGGGTGAGAGCACCGTCAAGCGGGCCCTCACTGAATCTGAGTCAGTGGCTTCTTATTAAATTGATCGCCATCAAACAGTGGGGGGGGGAATTTACCGTGTACGTTTCGGCAACGCAAATGGTTTCATGGCTTCATCTGGGGCCTTTGTCACGCTTTTTGTGGCGGCGTCAGCTCGACAACGGTGAACGCATGGCTGTTGCCCCCCTCAGCGGCATATTGGGCCGTCTCGACTTCCTGCCAGCCAGCCAATAAATCGAGGTCAAAAACCACGTCTCCAGACACCTGACCCTGCACACGGGTCAGCACCACTTTGTCGGCTCTGGGCAGTGCCAGACGATAAATTTCGGCGCCACCGACTATCATCGCAGCGTCCGCACCATCAATCAGCGCCTGTTCAAACGCCCGTTCGAGGGCCTCGTCGAGGGTGTGGCAAGTCAACACTCCCTCGTGGTGCCAAGATTCGTCTCGTGTGATCACAATATTGCGCCGCCCAGGTAACGGAAAACCCACGCTCTCAAAGGTTTTTCGGCCCATGATGATGGGCCGTCCTATCGTTGTGCGCTTGAA
>JAHEJH010000207.1 GCA_024638905.1 Luminiphilus sp. | reverse complement strand
AGGAGCTGGACTGCGCATCGTCCTGGTAGTGCATGTTCACGTTGTAAGTGATCATGGCGCCACTGGAGAGGTCCTGGAAGTAGCTCACGCCAATGCCATAGTTGAGCTCGGGTGAGAACGGCACCTCGAGGCCACTCAGATCCGGGTTGATCTGACCGCCCGCACCTGTGATACCGAGATCACCTGGGTTAATGCCCGGACGATAGTCATCGTACTCGTGGTCCAACCAGCCAAGGTTGCCATCGATACGGATGTTATCCGTGACCGCCCATTGCATCTCGACCTCGATACCTTGAGCGGTTGATTCACCCACGTTAACCGCCTGGGTTTCCTGAAAGTCGTTACCCGCGGCGTCCTTGATCGTCACAACGGTATCGCGCTGCAGACTTTCGTAGGTCGTATTGAAGTAGGCAGCGTTCAAACGGAGCGTGCCATCAAGCAGATCGGCCTTCATGCCGATCTCGATGTTTTCGTTCTCTTCAGAATCGTAGGCCGCGCAAGAAGTCGGGGAGCCGCAGGTCTCCGAGAAGCCTCCCGCCACAAAACCGGTCGCAAAACTGGCATAGCCCATGATGTCATCAGTGAACCTGTAGTCCGCCACCACTCGGAAGGTCGTCTTGGTCCACGTCTCAGAGTTCTTCTGGACGTTACCAAAGGCCGATTCCGGCAGTGGGTTAGTAAAGGGCCCTTGAGCCTGGTCCAACGTGATGAAGTTACTGACAGGATTGGCAGCAGTACCCAAGTTTTGGCGGACGAAGTCCTTTTCATCATGGGTATAGCGAAGGCCACCGGTCAGGGTCAAACGATCAGTCACCTCGAACGACCCATCGGCATAAGCGGCCCACGTGCTGCGATCTTGCGTGGTGTACTGAATTTCAAAGGTGTCGCGGTAGAAATTCGCACCAGCCAATGGCAAGAAGAACCCGAGGCTAGCAAACACATTGAACTCGAGATCATCCGTGTAGGATGCAGCGCCCGCTACAAAGTTGAAGGGGCCGTCGTACTGGCTGGCCACACGCAGCTCCAACTGAGTCGTATCTCGGGTCGTATTTCGGCTCGCGTCATACAGTGACGTATAGGCCTCACCGGTATAGGTACTGGCGAGAATCTCGTCCTGATCACGCATGCCCGTGATCGCCTTGACCACGTAGTTACCGAGGTCAAATTCCATGTTCAAGTAAATGCCATCCGCGTCAATCTGGTGGCCACTGTTCATGTCGATCAGCGCGTTTTGGGTGTAGCTTTGACCCGTAATGAACGGGTCACTAATACCCTGGGTTTGATATCCCGGGAAACCTATCAGCGGCCAGATGTAACCCTCGCCCTCGGGAGTATCATTTGCCGTGGCGGGCGTCTCAGAGTCGTCATCGACATATTCGAAGATCAGATCAGCCGCCATCCAGTCGTTGGGCTCCCACCGAAACTTTAACTTGCCGGCGAGTACGTCTTTACCGCCGATGTTCCGACCATCACCTGTGGTGGGGTAGGTCGAACGAATGCTGTCGGTGGACGGTGAGTTGGGGTCACCCGTGACCTCGCTACAAGCAAAGCACAAGAGATCGCCGCCCATTGGCTTGGTATTTGACCAGTAGCCGTCTGTGTAATCGCGGATCACGGACAAGCGTGCTGCCAACGTATCACCCAGCGGCACGTTTACTGCGAACTTGAACTTCTCAATATCACTATCATTGCTCGTGAACTGCCCATAATTCACTTCGAACCTACCGGCCAATTCGCCGCCCACCTCGGGCTTAATCGTGGTGAATGCTATCGCGCCACCGGTAGTGTTCTTTCCAAACAGCGTGCCCTGGGGGCCGCGGAAAATTTCCACCTGCTCAATGTCGAAGACCTCAACGAACTGCGACTGCACGTGATTAAACGCATAGTCATCGACCGTCAGACCGACCGAAGGGTCTTTGGTCACCAGAATCGAGATAAAACCCGTACCCCGCATACCGCCGGCAATCGCGTTAAAGCCATTCTGCGGTGTGAGCGTCACGTTAGGGGAGAGCTGCGCCAGCTCGGTCACATCATTCTGGAAAGTCTTCTCCAGCTGCGCCGCGGTAATGGTGCTCACCGCAATCGGCAGATCCTGCTGCGACACATCGCGCTTGGTACCCGTGACAATCACTTCTTCCAACGCCGAGGCCGTGACCTCGTCATCATCTTGAGCCAGTGCAGGCAGTGCCTGAGAGGCGATGGCGACCGCGAGAGACAGCGCCATTTTGCGAGCGGGAAACCGCCCGAGTGGGGTTTTGATCATCATGGCATGTTCCTATTGTGTTTTTTTTTAATGTAGTGCGGCGTCAACCCTCGTCGCACCGCGACTATCGTGACTTGCTGAACACCAACAAGTTTCAGAATACTGCTAAAGTTTTGTCCGTACAAGCGCCCCAAGCATGACAAAAACGGGGCTGGAGAGATGAAATGAACGGCTATCAAGAGAAAATCACGCGCATTCGGGCTTTTCTGACACTAGAAGGCGCCGCTGGCGCGGTGCTTAGCACACCAGACAACATTTTTTATGCGACGGGGTTCAGCTCTGTCATGGACGGCTGGCATTTGGTGGAACCGATCGCCGCTGTTTTTGTCCCCACCGATGCGGCATCGCCGGTGGTCCTCGTCCTGCCCGAGGCCAGTGTGATCTCGCCCATCGTCTCCGCACGCGGCGGGCACCCGGTCCACTTCGACCGGCTGGCCACCTTCGACATGCTGAATTTTTGTGAAACCGCGCGGGCCGAGGATGCCCATCTGGCCCTGCCCGAGGACCTGTTGGCAGAGCTGGGCGATGTCATGGAGCAGGTTGAGGGTCAGTGCGAGCCCGACATTATTCAGACAATCGCAGCCTGTCTGTCACGTCACGTATCCAAAGCGGAGCAGGTTCTGTTTGATGATCTTCGTGTGGCGGCGCGGGTAGAGGCTTTAACAGGACAGGCATCCGGCGACGCCTTGGATGTGATGTTCGCCGCGCGGGCGGTGAAAACAGCTGACGAGATCGACACGCTGCGCGAAAGCGGGCAGATCGCTGATGCCATCATGGCCTACACCATCTCGCAGCTGGGCATCGGTAAAAGCTGGAGCGAGGTCGAGAAGCAGGTCGCGCATTTTATGATCGACCACGATGTAGATCCGCTACCGGGCAGTCCCATGCTGTTTGGCGGTGCCTATGATCTGGTCTTTCGCCCAGACCTGTTTCGTACGCCGGTCAGCCGGCCCTTCGAGGGAGGAGAAATTGCCATTCTCGAAACCCAGGGGCGCTACAAAAACTTTTGGATCGACATCAACCGCACCGCCCATGTCGGACCCGCCACACCCGCCTACCGCGATCAGTTCAACGCTGTCAGAGACATCTTTGACGCGATCAGCGCGCGCCTGAAGCCTGGAGTGAATACCGCGGACATCTGTGCTTTCCGTGAGATACCGGCAGCACAACGCCTCGACCCACCGGATAAACTGCTGGTA
>JAHEJH010000193.1 GCA_024638905.1 Luminiphilus sp. | reverse complement strand
AAGCCGAAAGCCATGAGGCGATGCTCGCCTGGCAGGCTCGCATCAATACGGCGGGCAAGACCTGCTTGGGCCCGGTGGACCACGATTTTGTGCAGTCGGTCTACATGTATGACCCCAACGGCTTGCAGGTAGAGATTACCTGTAAGACCGATGACTATGCCGGCATCATGGCGGCCGATGGAGCGGTGGCCCATGATCAGTTGGAGCAGTGGACCGCAAGTACCCGCGCGGACAAGGAAGACCGCTTCGGTGCCGACGCGTTGGACCAGCGCGGACGTTAAGGGAATTCGACGCGTGGCGAGCTATGAGCGTATTCCCTATCTGATTCTCTTTCGCGAATCAGCTGGCTACAAAGACACCTATGCCGGTCCAATAGATCAGGTCGTGCTCAAGGCTCACTTGCTTAAACCCACAGACCAGCCTGCTGACACGGTTGTGATTTTGATGCATCCGATTGGCGGTGGAGAGTATTTGCCGATGACGGTGGCGCTCGCCAAGGCGGGCTGTCACGTTATTTATTGCCAAAGTCGTTACCCCAATAACGACAGCGCTCTCATCATGGAGAAGGTCGCGCTCGATATGGCGGCGTGCGTGCGCGACGCCAAGGAGCGCCTCGGTTACAGCAACGTCGTACTGGCGGGTTGGAGTGGGGGCGCCGCGCTGTCCCTGTTTTATCAGAGCCAGGCAGAATCGCCCTCTGTTGTGGCGACGCCCGCGGGTGAGCCGCCAGACCTGACGGCCGCCGAACTCATTCCCGTCGATGGCATGCTGTTGTTGGCCGCCCATATCGGGCGCTCGCATACGCTGACTCAGTGGCTTGACCCCTCAATAGTGGATGAGGCCGATCCCGACTACCGTGACGCTGAACTCAATCTCTATGATCGGAACAATCCTCATCAACCTCCTTACGGTGCGGCGTTTATTGAGCAGTATCGCGGTGCCCAACGCGCGCGGAGTCAGCGCATTTCTGCGTGGGTGCTCAACCGGCTGGAGGCGTTCAGAAGGGCGGGGGAACCCCTGCGCGAGCAAGGGTTTGTGGTGCACGGCACCATGGCGGACCCAAAATGGCTCGACCCAGCGATGGACCCCAATGGGCGAAAACCCAGATGGTGTTTTCTCGGAGACCCCGAAGTCGTCAACATGAGCCCCATTGGGCTGGCCCGCTTTTGCACGTTGCGCAGCTGGCTCTCCCAGTGGAGCGACGAGTACTCCAATGCCGATGGTGTGCGTTGTGCGCCCAAGGTCACGGTGCCGGCATTGGTGATTGGCAATGGAGCAGACGATGCCTGCACGCCGGGTGATACCGAAGCGCTCTTCAATGCACTGGGTTCTCAGGATAAAACGCGCACGACCATAGACGACGCCAACCATTACTACTTTGGTCAGCCCGAGTTGCTGGCGCAGTCCGTTGACCACTGTATGGCTTGGTTATCGGATAAAGGATTCGTGCAGTAAAGGGCGCAGGTGAATCTGTCTATACTGCTTCTCCCATATTCTCAGTACTACCCTAAGGACCCAACATGCACGCCATGAAGCTCACCGCCCCGGGCGGCCTCGACCAGCTCCATTTCGCCGAGATTGAACCCCGCGCACCGGGGTCGGGTGAAATCCAGGTCGACATTAAGGCCAGCTCACTCAACTTCCATGATTATGCAGTCGTGACGGGCCTGATCCCGGCGGACGATGGGCGCATCCCGATGTCTGATGGCGCCGGAGTGGTGACTGCGGTCGGGGAGGGTGTGACGTCGTTTGCAGTCGGGGATCGGGTGTTGAGTTACTTCTTTCCCAATTGGGCGGGCGGCCGGCCCACGTTACCCAATCTGTTAGGCGTGCCGGGGGATCACGTTGACGGCTTCGCAGCGCAGACCGTGACCATGCCAGCCTCGGCCTTCAGCCGCATGCCAACGAATCTTGATTTCGACGCGGCGTCGACGCTGAGTTGCGCGGGCTTGACCGCCTGGCGTGCTCTGGTGGTTGAGACCAACCTCAAGCCCGGGGACTGGGTGCTGGTGCAGGGCAGTGGCGGCGTGTCGGTGGTGGCACTCCAAATGGCGCGCATGATGGGTTGCCGCGTGATCGCCACCTCGTCCTCTGACGCCAAGCTCGAGCGACTCGGCGCGCTGGGCGCCGAACACCTGATCAATTACAAAACTCATGCCAACTGGGGCGAGCAAGCCTTTGAGTTGACCGGCGGCTCAGGCGTAGACCTCGTGGTGGAAGTCGGTGGCCCCGGCAACCTACCGCAATCGATTAGTGCGCTGGCGGTAGATGGCTGCATCAGCCTTATCGGCGTGCTCACCGGTTGGTCTGGGGAGGTGCCGACTGCGGCACTGATGACCAAAAACGGCCGCATCAGTGGCATTACCGTCGGAAGTCAGGCGGATCAGGCCAATATGATTGCCGCGGTTGAGGCGCACGACATGCAACCGGTCATCGATAAAACCTACCCGCTCGCTGAGCTGGCTGACGCCTTTAGATATCAGGAGTCGCAGCAGCACTTTGGCAAGATCTGCGTCAGTCTCTGATGCTCATCCCGTTTGTGATGGGTCCGGTTTTGGCCTAGGGTGGTGAGCGAAACTAAACACCAAGTAAGCAGGGGGAGAAAAAGATGACACGCTTTTTGATTGGAGCAGTGATCGCTGCTTTCGGCCTTGCCGCGCAAGCAGGCGAGCCCGATGGCGCACACGACGGTGCTGAATGGCAGATCTGGGCTTACTCTTCGGCGGCGCCGGCGCCGCTCGGTACCAACGCTACGGTACTTGGACTCGATGGCTCGGTACTTCGCGAAGGGACGAATGGTTGGACGTGCATGGTGGGCAACCCGCGCCCTGCGCCGGAGGGTGGCTGGCCCACGGCTCACGCCGCCATGCCGGTGTGCACGGATGATGTGGGCATGAAGTGGATGAGCGATTTCATGGCGGGCAAGGATCCAAATATTGAGCGCGACGCGTTCATGTGGATGCTTCACGGCGATGTGGGTGAGGACAACACCACCGCCGGCGTGCTCAACAAAGCGGACGCTAAAGATCCCTCGCAGTGGATCGAGTCGGGCCCACATTTGATGCTGTTGCCCCGCGATCCCTCGTCCTTGGATGGCATGAGCGATGACTTCAACACCGGCGCGCCCTATGTGATGTTTCCAGGGACGCCAGGTGCGCACGTCATGATCCCGACCGACGGCTACTACGAGTACCAGGATCCACAATAAAGCCCGACCGGGGTCTTGTCTGCCTTCGGGCCCCGTCACTCAAGGAGAGCACCGATGAAAGTGATCAAAACGACAGCGCTTGCGCTGATGGCCCTGCTGATATCCGCGACGGTTGTAGCCGGCCACCACGAGAAAGGGGAAGGCCCCAAGCTGGCTGCCAAGCCCGGGCAGGTCATGATTGTTTATTACTGGCCCTGCGCTGATGCGGATACTGGGCTCGCCCTCATCAAGGAGATGATTGCCTATGAGCGTGACGCCTCGCCCCATC